>NZ_JAUBPE010000130.1:0-11083 GCF_036700565.1 Microcoleus pseudofavosus SVA1_A4 | reverse complement strand
TGTTTTTCTGTCTATTTGGAAACAGAACACCTGTTTTTAGGTTGAAGATAATCCCCAATTATAATTGGGGGGACTCGATACAGAAAAAACTTATCTTTAACTGAGCTTTCAGATATCGTGAGATCCTGCTCTTGGTTGGCGATCGATTATTCAGCAAACCCTACCTAACTCTCTTTTGTCTCTTTTCTCTGCGTCCTCTGCGCCCTCTGCGGTTAGAAAAAAAAATCTTATTCACAAACGAAATAGCATTGCTATCTAAAAGCCCGATCGCACTTTTGTCCCTTATAACCCTGTTCACCCCCAAACATATGCGTTAACCTAGTTGACTACAGCTTGTACCGCACTCCCCAACAAAATTCATGCTTGCCCGCATCAAAGAATTAGCCGCCACCCTAGCACCCCGCTTAATCGAAATTCGCCGCCACATCCACTCCCACCCCGAACTCAGCGGCCAAGAATATCAAACCGCCGCCTATGTAGCCGGAGTTCTCGCATCCAGCGGAGTCCGGGCGATCGAAGGAATCGGCAAAACAGGAGTCCTCGGCGAACTCAAAGGCAACAGCAGCGAGTCTCGGTGGCTGGCAATTCGCACCGATATGGACGCTTTGCCGATTCAAGAACGCACTAACTTAGAATTTGCCTCCCGCAACGAGGGAGTCATGCACGCCTGCGGCCACGACATCCACACCACCGTCGGTTTGGGCGCAGCAATGATATTGTCTCAGCTAGAAGAAAAATTGCCCGGTCACGTCCGCTTCTTGTTTCAGCCGGCGGAAGAGATTGCCCAAGGCGCGCGCTGGATGATTGCAGACGGCGCGATGCAAGATGTTGACGGCATCCTCGGAGTGCACGTTTTCCCGACGATTCCCGGCGGTTGCATCGGTATCCGCCACGGGGCACTGACGGCGGCGGCAGATGACATAGAATTGATTGTGATGGGCGAATCCGGCCACGGTGCGCGCCCCCACGAGGCGATCGACGCAATTTGGATAGCTTCTCAGATCATTACCACTTTGCAGCAGGCCATTAGCCGCACGCAAAATCCTTTGAGGCCGCTGGTTTTGACGATCGGGCAAATTAACGGCGGACGAGCGCCGAACGTGATTGCCGATCGAGTAAAATTACTGGGAACCGTGCGTTCGCTGCATCCAGAAACCCACGAAAAACTGCCGGCTTGGATCGAACAAATTGTTTCCAGCGTCTGCGCGACTTACGGCGCTAAGTACGAACTCACCTACAAGCGCGGCGTGCCCGGAGTCCAAAACGACCCCAAACTCACGCAATTAGTCGAAACTGCGGCTTTAGAAGCTTTAGGTCGATCGCGCGTCCAAATTTTACCAGAACCATCCCTCGGCGCGGAAGATTTTTCGATGTACTTAGAACACGCACCGGGAACCATGTTTCGCTTAGGAGTGGGACTGACTGACAAACCGAACTATCCCCTCCATCACCCGCAATTTGAGGTTGACGAAGCGGCCATCGTCACCGGCGCTGTCACCTTAGCCTATGCCGCCTACCAATATTGGAAACAGGATTAAGGTTGACACTTCTACCTCGCGAATAGCTTATTAAGGAGGATTTAGGGGAATCGTTTATGTACCTCACCAGACAGAGAAACGCTATAGAAGCTGTAGAAATAAATTGTCATAATCCTCCAATTCTACAATTATAAACAGTGATACAATCGGTATTTATAGCCAGCTATTTTGGGTTGAGGTTGCGAATCAATCGCACAGTTTCGCCCTTTTCCTTCCACTGAAGCTGTAAAATTTATCGTCCACAAATCCAAAATTTTTGGCATTTGAGCTAAAGTTTTGTGCAGTGCATCTGTCGCAGTTTGAGAATCACCATCTTTTTTTGCTAAAAGAAATTGAGGATAATTTGGTTGAGACTTTGTACTCAAAGATGAACTAGATAAACGTTTAAATTCCCACGCTATCCCCATCATAGCTCTTGTTTCTGAGTGGCTTTTGCGAACAGTGGCAATTAAAACAGGAATCTTTGGCGATGCTGACTGTATTTTAACAATGTGGGGAACTAAAATATCGGGGCGTTTGGATTTTTGAAAGCCAAAATTTGAAACAACTGTCATACTACCAAGTAAACCCATTAATAAGATGATTGTTACTGCTTTTCTTCCGTCTATTTTTAACGCTAGAATTGGCAATTTTAAAAATTGACTTAATTTATTGTTTGTTTCTAAGTATTGATTTTCCCAACAAACAGCCAAACTTACTGCGAGCAAAATGATAACAGCGGGAAAGTAGACAAACTGATAACGAGCCGCCAAAGTTAGATCGGCACCCAAAATGTAGGTGATCCCTAAAAAGATGGCGATCGCACCCAACATAAACCCGCCTAAAACTTGAGTAATTAAGCTACCATCTGATTCTCCTAACTTAATTTTAAGACCTCTAATCAAAATTGGCAAAGCAAAAAACATGAAAATTAACAATGCCAAACCAGAGGCAAAAATCGCTAGTAAAGATACTCCTTCCACTGGCAATAATGCCAACATTGTCACCATCCACGCTAAAACTCTGGGTGCTGGTTCTAGCAATTCAATCGGGTTTTTTCCCTCATAAATCCAGCGCGTCATTTCACTTTCAGAAGCTGTACGCAATGCCGGAAGCCAAACTAAACATCCCATCAACGTACCCGCAGCAACCGTGTAGATTCGGAATAGAGAATTGGGAATTAGTAATTGAGGACTGAGGGTTAAATCTTGAGTCGAATCTAACTCTAATTTTTCCTGGCGCTCTGTCCGTTTTTTTATCCAAATAACAGCTATTAAACTTAAACCTTCAGCAGCGACAACGAGAACAAAAAAGTAATGTATTGCAATCCCTGAACAGTTAACTACTACCCAAAGTAATCCTGCCCAAATTGGTAAAATGTTACGATTATTTATAGTACGAGTTGCTATTGCCAAACAGCACAAAGAAGCGATAATTAATAAAACTGGTAAAGTGTAGTGTCGAGCTTCTTGGGCGATAAATATCCCGTAGGGAGAAACCGCCATCATTGCGGCCGCCATTTGAGCTATTAAGCGAGATCGAAATGCTACAAAACCAAAGCAAAACATAGCTGGAATTGAGGCGACACCGAGAATCGCAGGAAGCGCTCTAGCGGCCCATAAAGAAACTAAACCCGCCTCGGTCGAAAATAGTTTCATCCACAAATGAGCCAGCACAAAATAAACTGGAGGATGGGTGCTTTCTGTCATCAAATTGTGGATGACTGAGGTGATATTAACTTGAGAATTCACTTGTAATGGCTGCAAGAGGGTATCAAGCGCGATCGCACTATCTAGCGGTATCGTCTGCAAACTATTTCCCAAACTAAAAATTAACGTTGCTATCTCAATTGTTGAAGGTGGCTTATCTGCCAAATTAGTAAAGCGTAAAACTGTGCCAATGGCTATCCATATTAGCACCAGCAATGGATGAAACCAAGGGTTCCCATCATTATTAGCAATTTTTAGTTTTAAACTTGGGACAGTCATTGTTTATACACCCTCAACATTTAGCAGCAAAGTATTCTACCTATCTCGATCCTCAAGTACCTTAAACCGCACCTCAATATCTTGTATGTAGCAGCCTATGCAAGCAAGCAGTGCGTAAATAAAAATCACAACTCTAAAATGGCTGCGATCGCCTTCAACTTGAGTTTAAGCTGCGATTCAAGCATCTGTTAGGGGAGTCCAGCGAAAGGCGCCATCGCCTCCTATTTCCACTACTACCTTAATTCGCGGTTATCAAGTTCGCAAAACCGTCAAATATTCGATTTGACTACCGTTCTTTCTTGACTGTTCCCCTTGCCATCTTTTCCAATACATGATATATTTTGTATGCAAAATAAAGTTTTGCAACTCTTCTAATTGTAACTCTATCAAATCTTTTTGTGACTTGTTTAACATTTTTTTCTCCTTTTTTTCTTTCCTACATGAGCGCGATCGCCCGATGCTCCCACTAACTCTTGTCTCCTCCTTTTTTTTCTTAAATTTGAGCTTACCATTTTTCTTTTATTTACACAAATCCTTCAGACCCGCTGTAGACTGCAAAACGCGAAATTTTATTTCCTTACAACTTCTCTCTAACTCTTTCTCTGCGTTCTCTGCGTTCTCTGCGGTTAATAAAAAAAATTGTTCGGGACATAAAAAAATATTCCCATCAAACAACAGCAATTGTTCCGCGTTTAACCCGCATCGATCGCCCGTAAAAAATCAGAAACTTGCGCTACCGTATTTGATTAAATATCTTACCTTTCCCCCAACAAAATTCATGCTTCCCCGCATCAAAGAATTAGCCGCCACCCTAGCACCCCGCTTAATCGAAATTCGCCGCCACATCCACTCCCACCCCGAACTCAGCGGCCAAGAATATCAAACCGCCGCCTATGTAGCCGGAGTTCTCGCATCCAGCGGAGTCCGGGCGATCGAAGGAATCGGCAAAACAGGAGTCCTCGGCGAACTCAAAGGCCACAGCAGCGAGTCCCGGTGGCTGGCAATTCGCACCGATATGGACGCTTTACCGATTCAAGAACGCACTAACTTAGAATTTGCCTCCCGCAACGAGGGAGTCATGCACGCCTGCGGCCACGACATCCACACCACCGTCGGTTTGGGCGCAGCCATGATATTGTCTCAGCTAGAGGAAAAATTGCCCGGTCACGTCCGCTTCTTGTTTCAGCCGGCGGAAGAGATTGCCCAAGGCGCGCGCTGGATGATTGCAGACGGCGCGATGCAAGATGTTGACGGCATCCTCGGAGTGCACGTTTTCCCGACGATTCCCGGCGGTTGCATCGGTATCCGCCACGGGGCCCTGACGGCGGCGGCAGATGACCTAGAATTGATTGTGATGGGCGAATCCGGCCACGGTGCGCGTCCCCACGAGGCGATCGACGCAATTTGGATTGCTTCTCAGATCATTACCACTTTGCAGCAGGCAATTAGCCGCACGCAAAATCCTTTGAGGCCGCTGGTTTTGACGATCGGGCAAATTAACGGCGGACGAGCGCCGAACGTGATTGCCGATCGAGTAAAATTACTGGGAACCGTGCGATCGCTGCATCCCGAAACCCACGAAAAACTGCCGGCTTGGATCGAACAAATTGTTTCTAGCGTTTGCGCGACTTACGGCGCTAAGTACGAACTCACCTACAAGCGGGGCGTCCCCGGAGTCCAAAACGACCCAAAACTCACGCAATTAGTCGAAACTGCGGCTTTAGAAGCTTTAGGTCGATCGCGCGTCCAAATTTTACCAGAACCCTCCCTCGGCGCGGAAGATTTTTCGATGTATCTAGAACACGCACCGGGAACCATGTTTCGCTTAGGAGTGGGACTGACTGACAAACCGAACTATCCCCTCCATCACCCGCAATTTGAGGTCGATGAAGCAGCCATTGTCACCGGGGCTGTCACCTTAGCCTATGCCGCCTACCAATATTGGAAACAGCATCCAGGTTCACACTAATAGTCTTCGACGTATGGGTGGTCAGCTAACTAACCGTAGGGTGCTTAGCCGGAAAAATGTTTAGTCTCTAGTAATAACATTCAGCCCTGACCCACCCTATAATAACTACAAAAACTAATTTAGAAAATTTTATGAACCTAGATTTCGAGCGATTCTGCGATGCCTGCAACCCCAGTCACTCCCTGATATTGGGCAATGCCGAAGATCGGCGCTACTACATTGATTTTGCTGAGGTGCGCGGTGGAAAAGTTATTAACATACTCAAACGAACAATTACCCGTCTGGCACGAGATAAACCGACTTGCCAATTGTTTACCGGACATATTGGTTGTGGCAAGTCTACTGAATTGTCGCGACTGCAAAAAGAGTTGACAGATGAGGGATTTCATGTAGTTTACTTCGAGTCAACACAAGACCTCGATGAAATGGATCTCGATTTGACAGATATCATGTTAGCGATCGCACGGCGAGTCACCCAAAGCTTGGAAGAGGGCAATATTTCCTTGCAGCCCCAGGGTTTTAAAGAATTCTTAAAAAACAGTTGGAATTTTTTACAGACTCCTGTGACTTTAGAAGCTGAAGGAGAACTTTTTGGCAACAAATTCAAGGGCAATACAGACGGAAATCTGGAAATTTCTCTGCCTTTAGGCATCGCCAAAATCACTGCCAAAACTAAAAGCAATCCCGACTTGCGATCTAAACTGAGACAGTACATGGAACCGCAAGCAAATAAAATGTTAGAACTGATTAATCAAGAAATTATTGATGTAGCAATTAATCAGCTAAAGCAGCGGGGTAAAAAAGGATTGGTGGTGATTGTTGACAACTTAGACCGGATAGTTTCTCGACCCAATGCAGCGGGGCGACCGTTGCCAGAATATATCTTTATCGATCGGGGCGATCAGTTGCGACAACTGAATTGCCATTTGGTTTATACGCTACCTTTGGGATTAATTTTTGGCAATGAAAGTGAAATATTGAAAAATCGATTGGGAGGCGGAGTTGACCCGAAAGTTTTGCCGATGGTGCCAGTAAAGAATAGAGACGGCAGCGAATGTGTTGAGGGGATGAATTTGCTGCGACGCATGGTGATGTCGCGGGCTTTTCCTGATGTGTCAACTGAGGAACATATCACATTAATTACTGAAGTTTTTGACAGTCCTGAAACTTTAGATGAATTGTGCCGAGTCAGCGGAGGTCATCTGCGAAACTTGATGGGGATGCTGTTTGGTTGTTTGCAGCAAGATGACCCTCCAATTTCTCAAGATGTTTTGAAATCAGTGATTCGCAGTTCCCGCGATACTCTCAGTCGCGGCATTGATAACGATGAGTGGGAATTACTTTTTAAAGTGGTGAAAGAACAAACCATTAAAGGAGACAAAGAATACCAAAATTTGCTGCGAAACCTGTGGGTTTTTGAATATGTAGATAATGAAAGAATTTGGTTTGCATTGAATCCGCTGTTGATGGAAACTGAGAAATTCAAGCTGTGGCAACAGCAAAATTCTTGAGATTATGGTAAACTCAAATCTAGCCGAAGATATTGCCGCAGAAAATGAGCGATCGCTCTCTACATTGGTACGGACGATCGCCCGCTTTCAAGGAAGGTTTTCTTTAACTATAGTGCGCTGCAATTATGCTAGCTTGCGTTCTACAATGCTGGAAAAACTGCGCGATCGCTCGACTGTTGAATATCAAGAATTAGCCCTCGAATCTGCTACTAAAACACTTTATCAAACCATTCTCAATGCCGTCCAAGAGCAACCGCCGAAAGCTTTGATAGTTGTTGTTATAGAATCGGTGGTTGCTATTGATGACCTGCTAGCGGGGGCTAATAGAGCGCGAGATCAATTCAAGCAAGATTTTGCTTTTCCTTTGATATTATGGGTTACGGATTCTGTACTGTCTAAATTTAGTCGATCGGCTAACGATCTGAAGTCTTGGGCTCCTCCTCCCATTCAGTTTACAATACCGCCCGATGATTTGATGAATTTGTTGTGGCAAAAAGCAAGTCAAGCTTTTGCTGATGTTGAGAATTTCAAATTAGATGACTGTAAAATTGAGTCTTTGAGGAATGACCTGTCAAGTTTTGGAGAAACATTAAACCCAGAATTGCACGCAAGTTGGCTATTTATTGGGGGTTTAGTTGCATTTCATAAAAATAAAATAAATTTAGCGATCGAACATTATGAGGAAAGTTTGACATTTTGGAAGCAAAATCGCCACTTAGAAAGACAAGGAATTGTCGGCAAGAAGATTGCTGAAGCTTACAACCGCAAAGCTGAATTGCACCGGGCAGGAAATCAAGGTTATTGGCAAGAAGCTAGAAAGTATTTACAGCAATCTCTGGAGATTTTTGAGCAAGTGCAGCGACATGATTTAGCTGCGAAATGTATTAGCGAACTCTGCGAAGTGCTGCGACTTTTACAAGCTTGGGAAGAGTTGGAAAATTTAGCTAAAAAAGCCTTAGAAATTCACGAAAATTACGGCACTCCGAGTCAAGTAGCTGAAGATTACGGCTTTTTGGCTGAGGTGGCGCTGCAACAATCTCAGTGGGAAAAAGCTGGCAAATCGGCTGAATTAGCATTGTCGGTTTTGGCACAAGCAGGAGTATCCCAACAAAAGAATGGTTTGTATCGGTTACTTTTGGCAAAAGCGCAGCGAAATCTCACTCAACAGTCGAACGCAGTTAACAACTTAGAAGTAGCTAAAGAAATCACACAGCCTCAAGATGACGTGCAGCTTTATTTGAGGATTTTAGAAGAGTTGAGAACTCTGTATTTTGAGCAAGGCGAATATTTAAAAGCCTTTTACATTAAACTCGAACAACAAGCAGTTAAAAGCAAATATGGGTTGCAAGCTTTTATCGGTGCCGGCCGCTTGCAGTCGCCGCAACAAATAATTGACATCGGTTTAGAATCCGGTAAGTCAAAAGCTGAAATTGTTGAGGAAATTGAAGCAGCTTCCGGGCGATCGCCCGATATTAAAGAGATAAGTCAACGGCTACGTACATCTGCTTGCAAGCTGACGATCGTTCACGGACAATCTGGGGTAGGAAAAAGTTCGATAATTCAGGCATGGTTAGTTCCGGCACTGCAACTGACAACTTTTGAAGCGCGGGACATATTGCCTGTTTTAGTGCAATCATATCATGATTGGGTGAGGGATTGCGGTGAGTCTTTGAAAGCAGGAATTGAAAAATTAAAAGCTGTGAATTTGTCAGGGGCGATCGACACCCCAACAGCTATTTTAAAACAGTTGCAACTGAATCAAGACCGTAAGTTATTAACTGTATTAATCTTTGACCAGTTTGAGGAATTTTTCTTTGCTTATCGAGATCCAATTGGTAGGCAAGAGTTATATGATTTTCTCGCTGAATGTTTAAATCAGATTAGCGACCTCAAAATTATCCTGTCGCTGCGGGAAGATTATCTTTTCTACTTGTTAGAGTTCAATCGCGCCACCAATTTATCAATTATTGATAACGACATTCTGACGAAAAAAATTTGCTATTACTTGGGAAATTTCTCAATTTCAGATGCGAAAGCTATTGTTCAAACATTAACAAAAGGATCTCAATTTTACTTGGACAATGATTTGGTAAACGCGCTGGTAGAAGATTTAGCAGGTGAAATGCGGGAAGTGCGGCCGATCGAACTTCAAGTCGTGGGAATGCAACTGGAAAAAAGGCAGATTACTCAACTGAGTGAATATCAGCAACTTGGCGTTCGAGCTAAGGTCAAACTGGTTGAGGAATTTTTAGCAGAAGTTATCGCCGACTGCGGGAAGGAGAATAAAGACATTGCCGAACTTGTCTTGTATTTGCTGACGGATGAAAACAACACTCGTCCTCAGAAAACTTTGGTTGAATTAGCAGCAGATTTAGGAAGCGAGTCAAAAAGATTAGAGTTGGTTATCGAGATTGTCGTTAAATCGGGATTGGTGTTAGAAGTGCCAGCAACTCCCATTGAACGTTACCAACTTGTTCACGATTATTTAGTGCCTTTTATCCGGAAACTGCAAAGTGCGGACTCACAATTACGCCAAAAACTCAAGCAGACTGAAGTTGAAAAGCAGATATTAGCAGAGGAGTGGCTGAAAACTGAAATTGAAAAGCAGATATTAGCAGAGGCGCGGCTGAAAGCAGAACAGTTGTCAGCAGCAGCAAAGCGACAAGTTAAATGGCTAACTACTATTGGTGCAACGATATTTAGCATTAGCTTAATTGGTGCTGCAACTGTAATGGGAGTAGCGTGGCAGCAAGTGGACAAGGCACAGAAGTTGACCAAATTAGAGCGATCGGCAAGTGATGCTTTGAGACTGTTTGAGTTGTACAATAACCAAATAGATGCTTTAATCTCAGCCGTAAATACTGGAAAACAGCTCAAAGCTAAAGTTAAAAATGTTCAATCCCTTGCAGATTACCCGATATCTACTCCCCAGATTGCCCTAAGTCAGATTCTCGACAACATCCGAGAACAAAATCGGTTTAAAGGACATCAAAAAGCGGTATCGAGTGTCAGTTTTAGTCCCGACGGCAAATACATCGCTACGGCATCAGATGACAAAACAGCCCGGTTGTGGGATGTCACAGGTAAGTTGATACTAGAATTTAAAGGACATCAAAAAGCGGTAACGAGTGTCAGTTTTAGTCCCGACGGCAAATACATCGCTACGGCATCATTCGACAAAACAGCCCGGTTGTGGGATGTCACAGGTAAGTTGATACGAGAATTTAAAGGAGATCAAGATGCGGTAACGAGTGTCAGTTTTAGTCCCGACGGCAAATACATCGCTACGGCATCTTTGGACAAAACAGCCAGGTTGTGGGATGTCACGGGTAAGTTGATACGAGAATTTAAAGGACATCAAGATGAGGTATCGAGTGTCAGTTTTAGTCCCGACGGCAAATACATCGCTACGGCATCATCGGACAAAACAGCCCGGTTGTGGGATTTAACAGGCAAGTTGAGACGAGAATTTAAAGGACATCAAAGTTCGGTATCGAGTGTCAGTTTTAGTCCCGACGGCAAATACATCGCTACGGCATCATCGGACAAAACAGCCCGGTTGTGGGATTTAACAGGCAAGTTGAGACGAGAATTTAAAGGACATCAATATGCGGTATCGAGTGTCAGTTTTAGTCCCGACGGCAAATACATCGCTACGGCATCATCGGACAAAACAGCCCGGTTGTGGGATTTAACAGGCAAGTTGATACGAGAATTTAAAGGACATCAAAGTTCGGTAACGAGTGTCAGTTTTAGTCCCGACGGCAAATACATCGCTACGGCATCATGGGACAAAACAGCCCGGTTGTGGGATGTCACGGGTAAGTTGATACGAGAATTTAAAGGACATCAAGATGAGGTATGGAATGTCAGTTTTAGTCCCGACGGCAAATACATCGCTACGGCATCATCGGACAAAACAGCCCGGTTGTGGGATGTCACGGGTAAGTTGATACGAGAATTTAAAGGACATCAAGATGAGGTATGGAATGTCAGTTTTAGTCCCGACGGCAAATACATCGCTACGGCATCATTGGACAAAACAGCCCGGTTGTGGGATTTAACAGGCAAGTTGATACGAGAATTTAAAGGACATCA
>NZ_JAUBPE010000129.1:0-11254 GCF_036700565.1 Microcoleus pseudofavosus SVA1_A4 | reverse complement strand
ACAACCGTGTCTGCGGTTCTATAGCCTGCGGTCTACGGTTTGATCGCCTGACTCTTTTAAGATACAAGGGGCGGGTTCATCAACCCTATTGGCCACTCACAAATAAGCTGAATAAACCCGCCTCCGCCCCACACAAGGGCTATATTATCGCCACTTCTTAGAAAGTAAAAGTAGTGCGAAGAACTCCCACGCCTACAGTGTCATTATTCTTAGTACCTTCAGGATTGAACAACACAAAAGCGCCCGGTGTAATGCTGATATTGTCGTTCACTTTGAAACGATAATAAGCTTCCAAATGGTAAGGAGTTGCTTTATTTTCCTGAAAACGAGCACCACCGCTTACCGAATCCCGATCCAAAGGCTGTCCAAACAGAATACCTGCATTATTGCCCTGTTTGAACAAATCTCGGAAATGGAAACCTACCATCCAACTGTTGAAAGTTGTAGAAGCATTGCTTCTTTCAGCATCAGCAATTATCCAACCTCCATAGCTAGAAACAGCAATTTTTGGAGAAAGCCGCCAAGTTGCTGTACCGCCAAAAGAATTCATCCTCAGCCCGCCACTAACAGGTTGTCTATCTCTTCCCAAAATTGAACCCAAATCCGCATCAGATAATCCTGTAGCAAGAATATTCAATTGGTGGCGACTATGAGCATAATTCAAACCAATGTCAATACTGCTAGTTGGTTTAATCGTTAACTGTGCCGCAGCAACGGTACTGCCATTAAACAAACCCGCCCCCAACGGAGTAGCTGGAAACCCTTCATCATTGGGCAAAGCAGCATTTACACTGCCGTACAAAGCTGTGAGATTGACCTTTTTGGAAATGTTCCAAATAAACCCGCCTGCCGATGCCAAACCGCTGCCCGAAGTGCCTCCAGATACGCGGACTACAGGGTTGTAAGCTGCAAATCTAGAGATAGCTTCTTGCCCTTCTCCGGCAAAGGGAGTGATTGCTTGAAAAGCATCGGTAGTTTCTGCTTTCGGGCCAGCAAATAGAGTGATGCTGTTAGAAACTGGAAACACGTAAAGCAGCTTGTAAAGTTCAACAGTATTCGCGCCAATGCTAGATAGATTCTGAGGATTGATGCCTGGAAATTGCGGCTCAGAACTCAGCCTTGCCTGACTGTCCGACAAACCGCTAAATGCCCCCGTTGACAAACCTAACTGAGGCCCGAAGCTGCGAATGTTGTAAGCTTGCAAGCCTGTGATTAGGGTATCTTTCCCTGTGAAACTGGTCAGCAGATTCAGTCGCAGTCGGTAATTTAAGACTGTCTGGGTATCGCTGTGATTGTTTTTGGTTGTATCGGCAACACTAAAAATTGCTTCGCCACTGAGTTTAGTGGTTGTCGAAAATTGATTGGCTTCTAGTTCCGCTGTACGGGATTCTAAAGCATCGACTCGACCGCGCAAAGTAGCTAATTCTGCTGCAAATTCTTCTTGCAATCTTTGCAGTGTGGTTAAGTCTTCTTTCGTGGCTAAATTGGTCGTACCTGCTTTAATTAACTCGTTAACTTTATCCAAGCAAGCGTTTAAACCGGCGGCAAATTCATAGCGAGTCATTGCCCGATTGCCTCGGAATGTGCCGTCTGGATATCCCGCTATGCAGCCGTATCTTTCTACAAGAGATTGCAGGGCTTGAAATGCCCAGTCTGTCGGGCGCACGTCGGAGAGTTGAGATACAGATGTTACTTGCTGGAGTTCGCTGGATTCTGAAGTTTGGCTGTTGGTTGCTGCGGGTTCTAAGGAAGCGCTGTTTTCGATTTCAGCTAACTTTTCGGCAGTAGAAGTTTCGGTTTGGGCAATAACTGGTGCAGGGTTTTGGGCGGGAATTACAGATATTTTTTCTGTGACTTCGGCTGGTGTCTGGGGTTTTTGGGAAGGGGGAACAGATATTTTTTCTGTGACTTCTGGTGGGGTTGGGTTTGCTGGTTTTTCGGCTAAGTTTAATGAGGTTTCTGGCGGATTTTCTGCGGTTAATGCTGCTGTTTCGGGAAGATTGAGGTTGGCCGTTGCTTGGGGAAAATTGGCGAGTTGATTGGTTGTTGAGACGGTATTGTCAACTTGCAGCCCCTCAACTAATTTCAATTTAGATGTTTCAGGGAGTTTGACCGGATTTTCAACAGTTTTATTCAGGCTAGTTTTAGCCTCTGACTCTTTTTCTTTTAACTCTTGAGTGCCTACTGTTTCTTTCTCTGCGATGATAGGCATCGCAGACAATGGTAAAGAACCGGCAAGTATATACAGTAAACCTACTGTGCCTGCACTAAATAGTAAATGTGCTTTCACTAGAACTCCTCACAAAATTGATGGTAAAATTGGTATTAGCTTTCTAGGAATTCTAAACCTATTCGGTATCGAAACACACAATGTTTTGAGTTAATATTTTTTATATGTTTAATAAGATAAGTGAAACAATTGCCTCTGAGAGTTTGAGACTGCTAGGTATTTTTTGTGAGTTATTTATCTGGATTATGTATCACACAAGTATTATTTAAGGATCGAAAACTTAATAACTTAAACACCTCCTACAGTCCTCTCTCCTGTAAGTTGCAAGAAAAAAGGAGGCTCTTCCTCCGGATCTGCATTACCAGGCACAGCGAAAGTAACGAGCAATAGCTTAAGTTATTAAATTTTCATTCCTAAGCAACTATTTTTTCAACATTCGATCGACCTTTTGCAAAATCACAACAGCCACCATGACACTAAGAGCCAAACCCAGCCAAAAATTATCCGCCGCCCATTTACCTTGATCCAAAGCGAAACCGCCCAGCGGTGGCCCGATTAAATACCCGATCGCCCAACACTGAGAATTAACCGCCAAATACACGCCCCGCAAAGACTCCGGCGCTAAATCCACCACCAAAGCAGAAGCAAAAGGCGTATAAGCAACAGTCGCAAGCGACAAAAAGCTCAAGCCTAAAACAGCTAAAAATAGATTGCCAGTTGCAGCCATTCCCGTCAAGCCGATCGCGATAAATCCCATTCCCCACAGCAGCGCAGAAATCATCAAAGCTTTCGGATGGGAAAACCGCCTCAAAGCTTTAACAACAGGCAGTTGTAAAGCCACAGTTAAAAACGTGCTAAAAGCAAACAAAACGGTAATTGTACCTGTTGAAAAACCCGTTCCCGATGTCCCCACCTGCACAAATTTGCTAAAGTACAGCGGCATCGTGGTTTGGATTTGGGAAATGTATAGAGTGAAAAGAGTATTTACTAAAGCATAGACTAGAAGACTTCGATCGCTCAGCGCCACCATCCAGCCATTTTTCAGATTTTTTTTGCCTCTATCCGCTGGAGTAGCTGGTTTGTAGGTTTCGGCGATCGCGATCGCAACTACGGCAAACAGCACTAAAAACGAGATACCATCAATAATAAAGAGCGATCGATAATTCCCCGTTAACGCAATCAAAACACCGCCCAAAATAATCCCAACTTGCAAACCCAAATTATCAGCAAGCCGCGTCAAAGCAAAAGCCTCCTGTCGCTGTTCGCCCTCTGTTAAATCCGCCACCATCGTCTCGGTTGGAGGCCAATACAAACCCACGCCCAAACCCATCAGTAAATTGCCCGCAACTAAACCAGTAAAATCATTAGCAGCCGCCAGTACAAAAGAAGCCACAGCAGCAATAATTGCCGCCAGCAATAAAGTTCGCCGCCTTCCCCAAAATTGGGAATCGCAAAAAGAACCGCCCAAAACGCGGCCCAATATTCCCGAAATTGAACCGCTACCCAAACCGATGCCAACAGCAGTTGCAGATAAGCCGACGCGATCGACAAAAAAGATCGGCGCGTAAAATAAAGTAAAACCGGTGCCGCTTTGGGAGAGGAATCTGCCGGCGGCAAGAATCCAGACTTGAGGCGGGAGATGGGGCAACCAAGATGATAATTGAAGTTTAGGCATATACACTTAAATTAGGAGTTAGTCCTAGACGCAGAAACCCGGTTTTTTTTATGAACATACGTTATAGCCTTTAATCACGGTCAAAAACCCGGTGTCTTTGGTCGCAGTGCGTAAGTCCTGTGAGTAATTATTAATTTATTCCGTACTTTTTCCGAATTATTAGTATTAGTTAACCGAGGTGATGACAAACATAAGTGAGCTTAACAATTCTTCAGGGTATGTTACACAAAAGTTACCATTAATTTAAAAATACTTAACACGATTTGAGGAAAAAGTTAGTTAAGCTCTAGAAAAGGCAGAAAAAATTTTAGAGGTTGAGTTATGACAGCTATTACTACATCGAGAATCGAATCAATCAGACCCCGCTGGCAAGCAATTGTCATGGTAGCCTTAATTTTTTGGCTCAGCGGTAGCGTGATTATCGATCTAGTAATTATGCCCAGCTTCTTTGTATCGGGCATGATGACATCTCCCGAGTTTGCAACAGCCGGAAATTTGATGTTCTGGGGATTCAACCGCGTTGAGTTAATTTGTTCGGGCTTGGTGGCAACGGGTTTGATGGTTTTGAGCAATTTACTCGGTGACTTCGGCAAGCGCAGCCGCACAGCAATCTTATTATCATTGGTACTTCTGGCGATCGCCCTGATTGACACCTACGCTCTGACACCTCAAATGAGCGCCTTGGGAATGCAGCTAAATCTGTTCGCTGACGCAGCAGAAGTGCCCGCCGGGATGAATCTACTGCACCAAGGCTATTTTGGCTTGGAAGCGCTGAAGTTGGCTGTCGGCGCTACGCTGCTCGGCTGGTGCTACCAAAACCAAGTTTAATCAACGATAAAAATTAGGAAACGGCAGTGCCGTTTCCCTACAATGAATAAGGGTAGGAAACGGCACTGCCGTTTCCTCTTATTCGGATTCTTCTGACACATCAGATAATTCAGATTTCGGCCACAGCAGGCGCAAGCCCATCACCGCAAATCCGATCGCTGCGATCCCCTTTACCAGTCGCTCCGGCAACACTTCCGCCGTGCCTTGCCCAACTAAAACGCCGATTAAAGTCGCCAGCAGCAGCGCCGATGCCGTGCCGAAAAATACAGCCCGCGGCGAGTTGCAACTGCTGCCCAGGGCGATCGCCGCTAATTGACTTTTGTCTCCCAATTCTGACAAAAACACTGTAATAAAAGTTATTCCCAAAAGTTGCCAGTTCATATTTTTTTCAGTTATTAGTTCAGTATCTCTAGGGTGCGCAGTGCGCACCTTACCCATATAAAGTGCTTAATTTCATCAGGATTGCTAACAATTAACCCAGCACTTCCCACAGCAGAACCGCCGAAATCGCCAGCAAAATCCCTCCGGCTGCTCTCTCCAAAGTTCTCGCAGCAATCCGACTAGCCAGCCACCTTCCCAGCAAAACTCCCAGCAAACTGGTTGCGATCAAAGCCGAACCCGCACCCGCAAACACAATCCCAGGATTCCGAGATTCAGCCGTCATCAGCAAAATCGCGAGCTGAGTTTTGTCTCCAATTTCAGCCAAAAAAATAGTTGCAAAAGTCGAGGCAAAAATTGCCCAGTGCTTCGACTCCAGTTTCTTTTCTTCCTGACAAATATCGGGATTTGCACTCACTGAAAGTTCAGCCGGCTCCGGGGTTAAAGCAGCACAAATCTCTGAAGCCTCTTTTATTTGTATTTGTACCTGTTGTGGCAAATCGTAATTAGGGTTTACTGAGTCAGAAGCAGACAAGCTTGGCGGTACAGAATCAAGTTTCACGGGCAATGAGTGCTAAACGCTATTTATTTTTGACTTGTACTTTTGATTCTAACTTTCTCTGTGCCTGCTTTTACCAAACCAGGGTCATCTTTTTCGCCGGAGATTTCAGCAAATGATTCCTGAAACAACTCACCGCACCGAAATACGGATACCAGCCCCCAGATTTACAGCGTATTCCAGGTTGGTAGGGACACGGCAATGCCGTGTCCCTACGGAGGATATAGATATACGGTGTCCTTCATCAACCTGGAATCTGCTGTATCTGCCGAGTCAATCTAAAATCTAAAATCTAAAATCTAAAATTGACTGACTGGTTCATGTACCGTAAGTTCGATCGCCCGCATCTCCCAAACCAGGTACAATAAAGCCCTGTTCGTTGACTGTTTCGTCGATCGTTGCCGTGTAAATATTCAAACTCGGGTATTCTGCACTCAGCCTCTGCAAAGCCGGAGCAGCAGCCACCACAGAGATAATCCGAATCAAGCTCGGGTCAATTCCTCGCTGCGTCAATTCCTGCATTGTCGCCACAATCGTGCCGCCAGTCGCCAGCATCGGCTCGCTAATTATCACCCGCGTTTGGGGGTTAAACTGCGCTGGCAATTTGTTCAAATAACAAGTCGGTTCCAGCGTCTCCTCATTCCTTGCCATGCCGAGGTGGTAAACCGAAGCCAGCGGCACAACCGTCTGAATTCCTTCCAGCAGTGCCAAACCCGCCCGCAAAATCGGTATCACAACTAACGGAGCTTCCGGGTTGATAAAAGTCGCCGGACATTCTGCCAAAGGCGTCTGCACCGTTGTTTCCACTGTCGGCAGCCACTCTCGAATTGCCTCGTAAGCCAGCCACCTTCCCAATTCTGTCATCGCAGAACGAAAAAGTACCGAGGGGGTGGCGGCGTCGCGGGCAACAGCCAGCCAGTGTTTAATTAACGGATGCGGAGGAACGTAAACGCGCAGTTGCAGGGACATTATAAAATTGGGAAGATTGCTAGGTTTGAGGGATTTTATGCGGTGCGGTCGATCGTCTTCGAGGGCTTGGCCAACGGGCGATCGATCGCTCTGTGCAACTTATCACATCCTTGAGGGCGCATACAAGCCAGAGAGTGAGAATCGACATCAGGCACCATTTTCAAGATTGCCGTCGCGGGTTCAAACCCCCGCCCGACTGCCGGACGGCCGGACTATTGCCACAAGCACAAGCCGTCCCTTAGAACCCATTTGCCGATCGACCTCCGAGAGCTTATTGAAATATTTTTCCAATAGTATTGACATTAATTAGCAATAACCCTATAGTAGTTTTTAGTGTTCTCCTCTCAAAGGATCGGCAGACGGGGGCAGTCGGCAATGGTAGACTGTTCCCGCATTTTTTTTGGAAGCAGGGGCATCGGGCATCGGGCATGGAGCAAAGAGGGCATCGGGCATCGGGCATCGGGCATTGGAAATAGTTTATTTTTGTTCCTTCTTCCTTCTTCCTTCTTCCTTCTTCCTTCTAGAGCGATCGACTGTAATATTATAGAAATATTAAGATTTTTAACCTGATGTCAGCTCCTACCCAATCCCAGTTATTTTCTCCCAACTCCCGCCCGACAGAGCAAAAGTTTGATGTAATTGTCATCGGTTCCGGCATTGGCGGACTCGTGACAGCCACCCAGCTAGCCGCTAAGAAAGCCAAAGTTTTGGTACTCGAAAGCTACACAATTCCGGGGGGTAGCGCTGGATATTTCGATCGAGAAGGCTACAGATTTGATGTCGGGGCCTCCATGATTTTTGGCTTCGGACAGCGCGGCACCACCAACCTCCTCACCCGCGCCCTGAAAGCAGTCAACGTCACCCTAGAAACTATTCCCGACCCCGTACAGCTTCACTATCACTTACCCGACGGCTTGGATCTAGAAGTTCCCCAGCCTTATGACAAATACTTGCAAGAATTAACTGACAGGTTCCCTCACGAACGCGAAGGAATCCACAAATTTTACGGCGAATGCTGGAACGTCTTCAACTGCCTCAACGGGATGGAATTGCTATCCCTAGAAGAACCCGGATATCTGGTTCGAGTCTTTTTTCAAAATCCTTTAGCCTGTTTGGGATTAGTAAAATATCTACCTCAAAATACTGGCGACATTGCGCGGCGCTACATAAAAGACCCTACTTTGCTGAAATTTATCGACATGGAATGCTACTACTGGTCTGTAGTACCCGCAGACTTGACGCCGATGATTAACGCCGGAATGGTATTTTCCGACAGACATTACGGCGGCATAAATTATCCCAAAGGCGGAGTCGGTCAAATTGCCCAAAAATTAGTAGAAGGATTAGAAAAATTCGGCGGGCAAATTCAATACAAAGCTAAAGCGAAAAAAATTATCACAGAAAACGGCCGCGCTGTCGGAGTCGAATTAGCCACCGGCGAAGTTTACCGGGCAAAGCGGATAGTTTCTAACGCCACGCGGTGGGATACTTTTGAGAAATTGCTGCCCGCAGAAGAGATGCCCGCTAGCGAGAAAAAATGGCAGCAGCGCTATCAAAAAGCCCCCAGTTTCTTGAGTTTGCATTTGGGAGTGGAAGCAAGCGCAATCCCTGCCGGTACTGCCTGCCACCATATTTTGTTAGAAGATTGGGACAAAATGGAAGCGCCGGAGGGAACAGTTTTGGTGTCAGTTCCGACCGTGCTCGACCCGGATTTAGCTCCCGCAGGATATCACATCGTTCACGCTTTTACGTCGAGTTGGATGGAAGAGTGGGAAGGACTTTCGCAGCAGGAATACGAGGATAAAAAGGAAGAGGCGGCAGGGAGAATTATTGAAAGATTAGAAAAGATTTTTCCCGGTTTAGATGCGGGTTTGGATTATATGGAAGTGGGGACAGCGCGTTCTCACCGCCGTTTTTTGGGGCGCGAAGACGGAACTTACGGGCCGATTCCGCGACAGAAGTTAATGGGTTTGCTGGGAATGCCGTTTAATCGAACTTCTATGCCTGGTTTGTATTGTGTGGGCGACAGTACGTTTCCCGGACAGGGTTTAAATGCGGTGGCGTTTTCTGGGTTTGCTTGCGCGCATCGAATTGCGGTGGATTTGAGTTTGTAAGTCAAGTTTGATGAAATTCTTGTGGGGTGGGCGTTCCGCCCGCCCCAAAAATAGAATTTAGACGATAAAGTCTGTTGAAGAAACCGGGTTATCGATCGCCTAATAGGTGTAAAACATCTCCTGGAGTTTTTGCGTGTCGCTTGTAATCGTCAAACCCAGCATTAACAGGAGGCGAGCTTTTTGAGGAGTCAAATTATCTGCAACAATGAAGCCGTTTTCATCATCTTTTTCTTCCCCATTTCGCACCACTCGCCCTGCACCCGTGCGCGAACTCCGCGCGATCGCGATCCCTTTTTTGCTGGCCGCGATCGCCGAAGGTTCCAACTGCACAGAAATACTGCCATCCCCGACCCCAGCGTAGACAATGCCTTTTGCACCATCGGCGATCGCAGCATTTAGCAATGCGGGGCTGTTGTTGCCATACCCGTAAATAATATCAACTTGGGGCAGTGCGGTGAGTCTGCTGACTTCAAAGGGAGTTGCCACCGTATGCTTGCGGAGTGGCATTCTGTAGAAGTAGGGTTTGCCCAGCTCAACGTAGCCCAAATAGCCGATGTCATGGGCTTGGAAAGTGTTGAGGCTTGTCGTGTTCGTTTTTGTCACTTCGCGCGCCGCCGAAATTTGGTCGTTGAGGCTGACGAACACACCTTTGCCTGCTGCTTCTGGACTGCCGGCGATCGCCACCGCGTTGTACAAATTCAAAGGTCCGTCGGCACTGAGAGCCGTAGCAGGTCGCATTGCTCCCACCACCACCACAGGTTTTTGGCTCTTGGTAACTAAGTTGAGAAAATAGGCAGTTTCTTCCAGAGTATCCGTCCCGTGGGTGATGACAACGCCATTGACATCAGGCTGTGCCAGAATCTGGTTGACGCGCTTGGCTATTTTCAGCAAGCCTTCGTTGGTCATGTTTTCGCTGGCAATTTGCAGCACCTGCTCGCCTGTAACATTGGCAATGTTTTTCAGTTCTGGTACGGCTGAGAGCAGACTTTCAACGGGCAGCGTTGCAGCCTGATAGCCTGCGGTTGTGGTGGAAGTTGCGCCTGTTCCGGCGATCGTTCCGCCAGTCGCCAGAATCACGACATTGGGTAATCTGGCATTTGGCAAGCGGGCTGGCGCAGGAGACTGAGCCAGCGTTGGGGCAACAGGCGCGCTCGTCAGGGCAACAGGGGCAAAGTGCGATCGAAAGTTTGCCATTGCTGGCACGACAGTCAGACAACCGAGGGTCAGCGCTGTCAATAAAGCAGAAATGAAAAGCTTTTTCTTCATCAGAAATCCCCTGAAATTAATTTAATCTCTGGAACGCGAAAGCAAGCATAGCCCAGAATCTTGTATGACTCGGTATTCTTAGAAACTTTACGGCTAAGTAGGGTGAGGATATCAAAAACTGAAAAACTGCCCCCCTGTGACCGAAGAGAGGCAGTAAAAACGATTGAAAGCTAATACTTGAGGTTAAGCGACGAAAGCAGTGAACATCAAGAACGTCACCAACAAGACGGCACCGGCACCTTGAAGGGCATACTGACGCTGCTGTTCGGGTGAAGGGTACTGAGCGTAAGACATTTTCGGCACAATGGCGTAGTTGTTGAGGGTTCCGTTTTCGTTTGTGGTATACATCGCTTGTTTTTCCTTTGCTCTGTTATGTAAATTAATGTAACAGAGTGTTAAGTTATGTAACAGTGACTTGACACAAGCACAGGAGTGATGCTTGTCACAGACGTTGGTTTTATTGCATTTTCACATCCACTTCTTCCTTCTTCCTTCTGCCATATCACTGATCGTAGCTGCCGCCGACGCCGATTTGGGTATTGTAGATTTTGGCATCAGTGATGGTCATATCTTCCATTGATGCGCCGGATACGTCAGCGGTGTTAATGATGGCGGCGGTCAGATTTGCCCGATCGAGGTCTGCGCCATTTAAACTGGCATTAGTCAGGAAAACTGCGGTTAAGTTAGCACCCGTCAGGTTAGCGCCCGTCAAGTCAGCACCTTCGAGGTTGGCGCCTGAGAGGTTGGCGCCTTGCAAATTCGCTTCTCTCAAATCTGCACCAATTAAATGAGCTTCCGCCAAATTTGCTCCCGACAAGTCGCACTTAAAACATTGCCCGGTTGACAGTAACTGTTTGACATGATCCGGATTTTGGGCACGAGCGGGGCCGGCCAATAGTAGGGGAGTAATTAAAAGAGTAGCGGCTAGTAGATGACGTTTCATAATCCCTTTTCCTCAGCAGACTCGGTGTTTAAGTTCTTCTGTTTATATCTACAATTTTAGCACGGTTGTTTTCGGAAGTTGCGATCGAATTCACAGACCTGCTGTGATATCGATGGCCCTCTACAACGCACAAATAGTCTCGAAAAGCTCGCAAAACTTAATGTCGCAAAACTTAACACTACCGAACTTAATACAGTATCTTTTGGTAGTAACCTTTGGGAGCGTGTCACTTTTGCGATGAGTATAAATACTCAGAAATACTAGGGCAGAGGTTTTGAGCTATTGTTGGGCA
>NZ_JAUBPE010000128.1:0-11664 GCF_036700565.1 Microcoleus pseudofavosus SVA1_A4 | reverse complement strand
TAGAGTCGAATTCATTGGCCGGGTAATTGCATACATCTCTTTTGTTGTCAACTTCTAATACTGTACCGACGCCCTAGCTCATATTCAAATTATTGTAGAGTGCATCAGACTGCTTATTTTTTAAAGGCGCAGGGAGTAGGGACACGGCTTTTGGAGTGTCCGGTCCGTGGAGTAGGACACGGCTTTTGGAGTGTCCCTACTTTTAATAATTGGTATAAGATTGAGGATTGCAGAAACATCATCATTTTGTTCGATCGCGCAAATTACACTGGGGATGCTTTGCGATCGAAGTTCTAACTTGCTACAATCTAGTCGCACGCCACTAAAACGGATTATGACCGAACTATTAGATGAGACGCTTTCTATTGAAATCGCCGCTCGCATCAAAAGCAACCGTAAAAACTGCTTTGACAACGCTTATAAAGCAGCATTAGCCACAGATGGCGCAATCTACGTCCAAGGCTTTTTGGCAGTACCGGGATCGCCTTACAAACCCATCGAGTATAGCTGGATTGAACTCGACGAGCGGATTATTGACCCAACCTTTCCCCACCTCGGTTTCATCGCTCAAGACATTCATTACTTCCCAGTACAGCGCTTCAGCGTCAAGAAACTCAAAGCAATTATAGACGAATCAAAAGAAGATTATCCAGAAGACGACCCGCTGCCGGTTTACGGCAATCAACCTTATGAATATTACGGCGATGTGATGTTAGGCGGTAGCGATTACCAAAATGCTTACGATCTGGCGGCCAGTAAATGTAGGGAATTGAACCAACCCAAAAAACCGGAATTGAACTAATTCAGGACTTACCCAAAAATGGTTTAACGCGCTACTTACAGCGGTAAGGTGCGCACTGCGCACCCTACAGATAGAGATTACTGTCGCAACTGTTCTGCCGATTAATATACTTCATCATGACTTCCAAAATCTACAAACACGGCTTTTGCGTCTTCTGTAAACTAGAAAAGTACCCTTTCGTCGTAATCTACGCTAAAGCTCCAAAACTCCTTGAGTCTACCGGACAATTTATGAGTTTTTAAGCTTGGTTCAAGCGGCTCTCTGATGAACTGCTCCAGCTTTTGCCAAAACCTAGCCTCCAAATCAGCATCACCTTTGACCCGCCTTGTGAAAGCACGCTTGAATGAAGAACTGAAACTGACTTCCACGATTATTCCTCTATCATTATTCTGAGTTGATTAATGTTAGCGGAAAATTCAAGTTCACCTTTTTGTTGTTCAACCTGCGCTGACTTAAAGTTTTGATACATCTCTTCGCGGCGTTCTTCCCGGAGATATTGCTTCAACAACAGTTGAAGCTCTTGCTTTTCGTCTGTAGAAAGATTCTTTATCGTCTCGACTACATCACTGAAAGTCATAACTTACAAAACCCTATTGTGCTGATTAGATTATAGCAAAAAATATCTTTTTGGTTGACTCTCCTTTTTCGTACCCAGGCTCTGACTCGTCTGAAAAAAAGCAAAAAATCTCAATATTCACCATTTTCCCAACCCCAAGATTCAGGAAACCGAGAATAATGAAAAGCAGCCAATAACGGATCTAATTTCTGATTCCAAATCAAATCACCCAACAATTTAGCCGTAACCGGAGCCAACAAAATGCCATTGCGATAATGCCCCGTAGCCAATGTCAAATTCTCCCAAACACTAGCACCCAAAATCGGCAACTCATCGGTGGTTGCTGGCCGAAATCCCCACCAAAACTCCAGAATAGGATAATTGTGTAATTCTGGATATAACTGCATAGCTCCTGCTAGCAAAGTTTGCATTCCCGCAGGCGTATTTCCAGGCGTAAAGTCCACATTTTCGCTAGTTGCGCCTATAATAATTCTGCCATCTTGACGCGGCACAAGATAAATGCCAGTCCCGAATAAAACTGTTTGCAGCGGCTGCATAACTCCACAATCTTCTGGTACGCATACTGACAGCATTTGCCCCTTTCTCGGAAAAACAGGAACATTCAATAACTTCTGGGACCAAGCGCCGCCAGCCAAAACATAACAATCGGCTTGCAATTTTCCTGCCGTTGTGTCCACGCCAAAAACTCGGTTTCCTTGCCGAATAATTTCCTCTGCATTGCCTTGAATAATCTCAATTTGCAATTCTTTAGTTGCGGCCTGAAGCGTCCGAAATAAAGCGCGGTTGTCAACTTGAGCGTCGTCAGGATACCACCAACCGCCAATTACTTCTTCACCCAATCCTAGCTGGTGCTGGCGAACAGCATCTCTATCCAACCATTGAGAGTTAAGGTTCGACAACAACGGCTTTTCTAGAGACTGATTTTGACACACTGGTGCGAGAATGCCCGATCGCCAATATCCCGTTTTCAATCCGGTAATATCTTCTAGCCGTTCAACCCAGCCGGGATACATTGCGCGGCTTTGCAAGCACAAATCCAGCATCGGACTGGGGGGAATTCGTTCGGCTTGCGGGGCAAGCATTCCCGCAGCAGCCCGGGCCGTCGGTTGTTTGGAATCGGCGGTGAGAACGGCGACAGATGCCCCTCGCAATTTCAGTTCAACTGCTAGCGAAAGGCCGATAATTCCACCGCCAATAATCAAAATATCTTGAGATGAATTCATTGACTTTTATCTGGACTTTCTGGCTTTTTTGACCTCTTTGTCTTCTTTAGGGTAAGGTGCTCATTTCGCGCACCTTACAGTGAGAATTTTTGTGCAAGTCTTACATATTATCTGGCAGGGCGATCGTCCTAAGCTGTTCTGCATTTAAATTGTATGTCAAAAAACAATTAAACTCTTGTGGGGTGGGCGTCCCGCCCGCCCCGACCATGCAATTTAAATGCGCGACAGCTTATCAGCCTTCCTTAACAAAAAATCTATGCGATTGGTTTCCAGACTGTTTCCGAGCCCTGGCCCCAGAAACCATCATATTTTGTCACCTTAATATCGCCTAAAACCTTGGTTTGGCAGGACAAACGGCGGTTGGATGCGGGAGAATGGGGAGGAACCGACAGTCGCGCTTTTTCGCGCCACTGGGGCTCGGAAACTTCGCCCTCGACGCTGACGGCGCAGGTGCCGCAAGTGCCGAACCCGTGGCAGTTGATGACTTTGGCGTTGCCGTTGTAGAGATCGATGCCGTTTTTGAGCAACACTTCACGGAGATTGGCTGCGCGATCGCACTCAAATGTTTTTCCTTGCGCTTGTACCTTGACCACAGCAATTTACCCAGCTTAAATATATGTTAATTTTACTGTATATTGTTGCATTTATTTCAAATAAACTCCTTTAATATGGTAATTCATAGATTAGCAAATTCTAATTCCTAATTCCCCATGACAAATCAGCTCTGGATCTACGATACCACGCTGCGAGACGGCGCTCAGTGCGAGGGACTCTGCTTATCTCTCGAAGACAAACTGCGAATTGCTCGTCAGTTAGACAGTTTAGGAATTCCCTTTATTGAAGGCGGCTGGCCGGGGGCTAATCCTAAAGACGTACAATTTTTTTGGCGGCTCAAAGAACAGCCGCTAACTCAAGCAGAAGTTGTGGCTTTTTGTTCGACTAGGCGGCCGGGAACGACCGCAGCAAATGATGAAATGTTGCAGGCTATTTTGTCCGCCGGTACTCGCTGGGTAACGCTGTTTGGTAAGTCGTGGGATTTGCACGTTATTGAAAGCTTAAAGACGACGCTCGAAGAAAATCTGGCGATGATTCGAGATACAATTGAATATTTGCGTAGTCAGGGAAGGCGCGTTATTTACGATGCAGAACACTGGTTTGACGGCTACAAACACAATCCCGATTATGCTATTAAAACTTTAGAAGCGGCGGCGGATGCCGGTGCAGAATGGCTGGTGCTTTGCGATACTAACGGCGGTACTTTGCCTCACGAAGTCAGTCACGTTGTTCGGGATGTCTTAGCAGCTTTAGGAACTAATCGCGAAAAATCTTTACAGTTAGGAGTTCACACTCACAACGACTCGGGAGTTGCGGTTGCTAACGCTTTGGCTGCTGTACGGGAAGGAGTGACGATGGTACAGGGAACCATTAACGGTTACGGCGAACGCTGCGGCAATGCTAATTTATGCTCTTTGATTCCTAATTTTCAGCTCAAGTTGGGTTATGATTGCATTCAAGACGAGCAATTAGTTAAATTAACTCAGGTTAGCCGATCGGTCAGCGAAATTGTCAATCTTGCTCCCGATGACCATGCTCCTTTTGTCGGCCTTTCGGCTTTTGCTCATAAAGGTGGAATTCACGTGTCGGCGGTTGAGAAAAATCCGTTAACTTACGAACACTTGGAACCGGAAAAAATCGGCAACATCCGGCGAATTGTGATTTCCGATCAAGCTGGTTTGAGCAATGTTTTGGCGAAGGCTCGGACTTTTGGCATTGAACTCGATCGCAAAAATCCTGCTTGCCGCCAAATTCTAGAAAAATTGAAAGATTTGGAAAGTCAGGGATATCAATTTGAAGGTGCTGAGGCGTCTTTTGAATTGTTAATGCGGGAAGCCTTGGAACAGCGGCCGCCGTGGTTTGAAATTAAGGGATTTCAAGTCCATTGCGATAAGGTTGGCGAAGATTGTACGGCTTTGGCAACGGTGAAATTGTCAGTAAACGGGACAAATATTTTGGAAGCTGCGGAAGGAAACGGCCCGGTTTCGGCTTTGGATGCGGCTTTGCGCAAAGCTTTGGTAAATTTTTATCCGGCGATCGCCCATTTTTACCTGACAGATTACAAGGTGCGGATTCTCGACGGCGCTGCGGGAACTTCTGCTAAAACTCGCGTATTGGCTGAGTTTAGTAACGGTCAAGACCGCTGGACGACTGTCGGGGTTTCTGGTAATATTTTGGATGCTTCTTGTCAGGCAGTTGTTGAAGGTTTGGAGTACGGTTTGGTACTAGAAAATCAAGAGGCGATCTCCCTAGTTTGCAGGGTACATTAACCAAGCCCTTGTAGGGAAACGGCAATGCCGTGTCCCTACAATTAATCGGGGTAGGGAAACGGCACTGCCGTGTCCTCCTCCCATCAGGAAACGGCACTGCCGTTTCCTAGGTACGATCGGGAGTTCAACCAGAATTGATCTAATTTAAGGATGCAAAAACTCTAAATGATCTCCTGGAATCGATCGCAATTTTGCAGCCGACCCTTGCACTTTCAACCTGCCGCGTTCTAACATGATAATCCAATCGGCGCGATCGATCACTCGCGGCCTGTGACTGATAAAAATCGTGGTTTTCCCGTGCCGGTACATCAACAATTGTTCTAGAACTTCCGCTTCGCTTGCGGGGTCAAGACCTGCGGTAGACTCGTCTAGAATCAATACTGGCGGGTTGTTGAGAATTGCGCGGGCGATCGCCAATCTCTGTCTTTGTCCCCCAGAAATATTCGCTCCAAACTCTCCTAAAACTGTTTGATATTTATCAGGTAATTGGCTGATAAATTCATCAGCACCCGCAATTTTACACGCTTTCACAATCTGTTCAAAGCTGATATCTGGACTGCCCAAACGAAAATTATCGAGAATCGAACGACTCCAAAAATGTGCTTCTTGAGGAACCAATACTACCTGCTGTCTGAGACTGTCGAGAGACAAATCCTGCAAGTTGTAACCGCCAATTCTAATATTACCAGATTGCAGCGGATACAGACCAGCAATTACTTTAGCTAGCGTACTTTTTCCGCAGCCGGAATAACCGATCAAAGCAATTGCTTGACCGCCGGGAAACGTGACAGAAAAATTTTCTAGCAAGTCAAGTCTGCCGGGGTAGTGAAAATTAACACTCTTGCAAACAATTTCGTCGCGGTTCTGAATTGTTACAAAAGGTTTATTACTATCATTTTTAGTTTCCGGTTCAGCGTCGATGACTTCTGACAGCCGTTGAGTCGCTGTCTGGACGCGAGTCATTTCATCAGTAAATCCGACTAAGGAAGTCACCCAAGTAGTAACGTTTTGATTCATGCTAATAAACGCTAGCAACTGACCGATACTCAATACCTTGTCAATCACCAAACCGCTGCCCAACCACAGCAGAGTAATGCTACCCGCAGAGGCAATAAAACCCGAAAATATATTGTTGAGAATGCCAATTTGCGTAGTGCGGAAAGTGAGCTTTGCTAAGCGGCCGAAGCGGCTTTGAAATTCTTCCCAAAGTTGCTGGACGCTGCTAGTAGTTTTGACAGTCAGCGCGCCTTTAAAAGTTTCTACTAAAACGCCTTGAGTTTCTGCTTCCAGGACAAATAGAGCGCGCGTTTTTTGCTGCAATACGGGCAGAAATACCACTGTAGAGGCAGTCATTAACAGAGCCATAAGTGTAGCTGCCAGCGTCAGTTCTTTGCTGTAAAATAACATAAAAACAAATGAAACTACAGCTATAAAAAATTGACTGGGCAAGCTGATAGCGAATTGAGAAACTAATTTATTTATTTCTTGGATATCTTGTAACCTACTGACAATTTCGCCGCTGCGTCTGGTTTCGTAAAAACTCAAAGGCAATCGCAGGAATTTGCGCGCGAATTCCATCACTAATCCCAATTCTAAACGCTGGGAAAACTGAGCAATCAAGTTCGACTGTACCAATCCTAAACTGCTGCTAAAAAGGTTCATAACTATAACGGCGATAGCCACACTTGCCAGGAGTTGTCTGTCGCCCCGCACCAGGATGTCGTCGGTGAGAATTTGAACTAGAAAAGGCGAAGAAATTGACAGCACACCCAACACCGCATTCAGCAAAAATGCTTCCATTAAAATCTGGCGGTAAATCCCAATCCGCCGCATCCATTTTTGTAAGGAATTGGCGGGCGGTTGACCCTCTGCTGCCGCAAAAAACCGCTCCGCATCGGGTTCTACTAGCAAGCACAGCCAATCTGTCCAAGCTGCTGCTAATTCTGCTTTAGAAACATAGCGGAGACCGACAGCCGGATCGCCGATCGCATATTTGTTGCCCTGTTTTCCGTACAAAACAACCCAGTGATAGCCGTTCCAGTGAATAATTGCCGGTAAAGGTGCTTCCTCAATTTTGTCTAAAATAGCAGCCGCGGCTCGCACGGATCGAGCATTAAAGCCGATCGCCTCAGCCCCTTGTTTCAAGCCCAGTAAAGTCGTTCCTTGTTGTCCCGTGCCGACAAATTCTCGCAAGCGACTGATTGTCAAATTCTGTCCGTAAAATTTGGCGATCGAAGCCAGACAAGCGGCGCCGCAATCTTCTTCGCTCTGCTGGAGAACCACCTGATATTTCATAAACCTGTTTACTTGTCCGAAGAATGGCATTTGTCGGATAAAAGGGATGTTCTTGAACATTTTGCAAAATGAATAATGAGTAGAGCCTAATGAACATTACCCCTCACCGAGTAGCCAATCAGAACAAAGCACCCATAAACTTATGGGTGCTTTATTGATTCACATCAATAGATCGAGCTGAATTGACAGCACTAAACTTTACCAGTAGCGGTACACTGCTCTGAAGGAGCCGTCGCAATTCCGGCGGTATACGACGTGACGCCGCGCACGGTTAGTGTTGTATCTCGAAGAATAGGAGCTCTGGGAATAATAGCAACCGCCGTTGACGCTAGCTGATTCTTCAGGGGTGAGTTCAGCAAACAGTGAATTGTCCTTTGTTTCTTTCATGATTAGACTCCGTTTAAGTTGAGATAATTGAACTGAAACTAGAAATTCTATAAATTTCTAGACCCTCGTTTAAATACTGACTAATACTTCTGGTAGTGCTGTGCGACCTCCGGAATATTACGGATAAATTTTCAAAATTTACCCGATCGCACAATCTGACTCAGCTATCTAAACCACTAGGGTTTTGTAAGGGCGAGCGCGGCTCGGATCGTAGAGATAAAGCTGGCTCGGTTGCGGCAGGAAAAACAGCATATTGAGACCATCGCTGCTGTTAGCGCCGCTGACACCGCTGGTAATGCTGCCACCGCTGACAGTAGCAGATTCTCGATCGGTTAGTTCGGTGAAGAGTGAATCTTGTTGATTTTTTGACATAAAGAACTCCTATTAATACCTATCTACTTACTTACTACCTACACATACCAGAAGAACCCGGTAACAGCGCCAAAACTAAGAGCTGAAACGCCGTATTTTCATAACTGTTGCCGACTTGCTTCACTTTTGTTGATGTTTCGGGAAGTTTGCGAGTGGGGACGCCAAAGCTGTGCGGATTTTTACCTTGACTGTGTGAATTTTGATTGAGACTTCTAAACTTATCTTTGGTATCCGGAAAGGTGAAAATAAATCTGAAAAAAGAAATAGGCGATCGATTTCTCTCCCCCAACTCAAAACTATTCCCCTCTCCCCCAGCAGCCGCCATGTCTCGCACTCCCGAACCCACACCCGGTGAAACCTTTGATAACGACCAGTTTTTGCCCCCTGTCAGCCGCTGGACGACTTTGGGGGGAATTTTGATGGTGGCGACCTTTGGCGGGGCGATCGCCCTCGCTAGCGTCACCAAATACAGCGCTACAGTCAAAGCAGACGCGATAGTCCGTCCGGCGGGAGAAGTGCGCGTCGTGCAAGCAGCAACCGAAGGAACCGTCGAAAGCATTGCTGTGAGCGAGAATCAGACAGTAAAAGAAGGAGATGCGATCGCAGTTGTAGACGCTTCGCGTTTGGGTGCTCAAAAAAAGCAATTACAAGAAATAATTAATCAGTCTCAAACAGCAGCACAGCAAATCAACCAGCAACTGCGCGACTTGGAAAATCAAATTTTGGCCAGCGCCCAATTTAAAAACATCCCAAGTCAAAGTTCCGCCGAACAGGAATTAGTCGAATCCGCTCTAGTAAAATTCGCCACATCACTGCCGGATGTCGCCGAGAGACTGGGCAGAAGTCGGCGGGTTTTGCTCGTCAAGCGATCGTCCATTCAACAACAATTGATTCAAGCTAAAAAAGAACTAGATCAAATTGACTTAAAACTCGAAAATAGCGTGATCCGCGCGCCCGCTGATGGTACAATTCTCAGATTGGAAGTACAAAATACCGGTCAAACCGTACAAGCCGGCAGCGCGATCGCCCAAATCGTCCCCAGCGACGTACCCCTGGTAGTCAAAGCCAAGGTGACATCCCAAGACATCGCCCGCATCCAAATCGGCCAACCCGTACAGATCAGGATTTCCGCTTTGCCTTTCCCCGATTACGGGACATTGAAAGGAACAGTCAGCGAAATCGCCCCAGATGCGATCGCGCCTCAAAATCCCGCTAACAATTCAGGTACAGCGTATTACGAAGTAGCAATTAAGCCAGAACAAACTTATTTAACAAAACTCGAATCCGCCAGCCGTCAATTCCTCGGAACCCCCCAGACGAATCTCCCCCGCCAGTATTCCATTCAATCGGGAATGGAGGGCCGAGCTGATATTATTACCAGCGAAGAAACAGTTCTGACATTTGTTTTGCGCAAAGCAAGGTTGCTGACAGATTGGTAATTAGTCAGTTGTCAGTTGTCAGCAGTCAGCAGTCAACAGTCAGCAGTCAACAGTCAACCGCCAGAAAATTAGAGGCTCTGAAATTGAAATAACGTGTCAATATAGAAATGTGACTTCAATTCTCTTCTTTCCTCATGGGCAAACAGCGCGTTCTTTCTGGAGTTCAGCCAACCGGCAATCTTCACCTCGGCAACTATCTCGGTGCCATTCGCAACTGGGTAGAAATCCAAAGTCAGTACGAAAACTACCTTTTCGTAGCTGATTTGCACGCAATTACTGCACCGCACAATCCAGCAACCCTAGCCTCCGACACTTACACGCTCGCCGCTCTTTATTTAGCTTGCGGCATCGATTTAGAATATTCTACCATTTTCGTGCAATCCCACGTCTCGGCGCACACTGAACTAGCATGGCTGCTCAACTGTATTACCCCGATTAACTGGCTCGAAGATATGATTCAGTTTAAAGAAAAATCAGTTAAACAAGAAGAAAATGTCAACGCCGGCTTGCGGAATTATCCCGTATTGATGGCAGCAGATATCTTGCTTTATGATGCAGATAAAGTGCCAGTTGGAGAAGATCAAAAGCAGCATTTGGAACTCACCCGCGACATAGTAAACAGATTGAATCACCAATTTGGTACACCAGAAAACCCTGTTTTAAAACTTCCTGAACCGTTGATTTTGACAGACGGCGCGAGGGTGATGAGTTTGACAGATGGTACTCGCAAAATGTCGAAATCTGACCCTTCCGAACAAAGTCGAATTAATTTATTGGATTCCCCAGATACGATCGCCAAAAAAATCAAGCGCTGCAAAACAGATGCCGTGCGGGGTTTGACTTTTGACGACCCAGATCGCCCCGAAGCTAGAAATTTGCTGACACTTTATCTCCTGCTTTCCGGCAAATCTAAAGAAGAAGTAGCAGCGGAGTGTGAAAACATGGGTTGGGGAGATTTTAAACCCTTGCTGACAGAGACGACAATTAATGCCCTCAAACCAATTCAGGATAAATACAAGGAAATAATGGACGATCCGGGATATTTAGACTCTGTACTGCGTCGCGGAAGAGAACAAGCAGAAGCTATTGCTAATCAAACTCTAACTAAGGTTAAGGCAGCTTTCGGTTATTCTTTACCTGTTTAGTTGTTAGTTGTTAGTTGTTATTGGTTACTGGTTAAGAATGACAACTGCCAACTGCCCACTAACAACTGCCAACTGTCAACTCTCAACTCTCAAATAACAAATAACCAATAACAGACAAATAACTATGAACCGTTTTCGCACAGCCTGCACCACCCCCGGAGAATTTATAATTACCGCCGAAGTGGCCCCGCCAAAAGGCGGCGATATGACTCACACGATCGCAATGGCTGAACTGCTCAAAAACAGAGTTCACGCAATCAATATCACCGACGGAAGCCGCGCAGTGTTGCGAATGTGCCCCCTAGCAGTTTCGGCGATTTTAGTGCAGCACGGAATTGAGCCAATTTGTCAAGTTGCTTGTCGCGATCGCAATCTAATTGGCTTGCAAGCGGATCTCATGGGAGCCCACGCTTTAGGCATTCGCAATGTATTAGCACTTACAGGCGATCCCGTCAAAGCGGGCGACCATCCTAAAGCAAAAAGTGTATTCGATTTGGAATCAGTTCGGCTGTTGCAAGTTATTCAAAAAATGAACGGCGGCCAAGACTGGAACGACAAACCTTTAACAGACGGAGTTACCGATTTATTTGTCGGTGCTGCCGTCGATCCGCAATGCCCCAGTTTGTCTGGTTTGCAAAGTCGATTTGAGAAAAAGTTAGAAGCAGGAGCACAGTTTTTTCAAAGTCAATTAATTACAGATTTTGAAGTTTTGGATAAGTTTATGCACCACATTGCTGCCGGCTGCAACAAACCAGTTTTAGCAGGAATCTTTCTATTTAAATCAGCTAAAAATGCTGAATTTATTAAAAAATACGTGCCGGGAGTTCATATTCCGCAAGAGACGATCGACCGTTTGGCTAAAGCTCCAGAACCATTGCAGGAAGGCATAAAAATTGCGGCAGAACAAGTCAAGCTAGCGCGGCAGATTTGTCAAGGAGTTCACATGATGGCCGTCAAACGAGAAGATTTAATTCCTCAAATTTTGGATTTGGCAGGAATCGAGCCAGTGAGCTAAAATTAACCGTAGATACTGTCTTGATATGTCAAGGGGTAGCAAGTAAATAAGTTGGATCGAAAGGCTTTTGGGACTTTAAAATCCC
>NZ_JAUBPE010000127.1:0-11961 GCF_036700565.1 Microcoleus pseudofavosus SVA1_A4 | reverse complement strand
AATCGTAGGGACACGGCACTGCCGTGTCCTGATTTCGGGTAATATTAATTCCGATGTAACCGGAATTGATATAAACCTCTCCCTCAAAGCTAAAGTGGAACAGGTCGTCGGGCCTGTTGCTGACAATGGTGCAACATCTCAGTTAAAACCGACTGTAGAGTCTGATATTAAAAGTTAGAGATTTGAGTTTTCTTTTAGAGGACTTTCGCTATGAGACAGGGGTTTTTAACCCCTGTCGGAGTCTGGGATTTACTTGATGCCTGTGAATGCAAACTAATATCAGCAACGCACCGCCCGACGGCTGCGGCTACAGGCCGCAAACTCGCAACTAAATCTACCATATCAGGCAAAGAAAGAGCTTGCCGCGCGTCGGAAACGGATTTTTCGGGTTGCGGGTGACACTCAACAATCAATCCGTCTGCGCCGCAAGCAACGGCTGCTTTTGCTAGTGGTGCGACTAATTCTCGCTTGCCGACTGCGTGAGAAGGGTCTACAATTACTGGCAAATGAGTTAACTGTTTCAGCGCCGCTACTGCACCCAAATCCAACACGTTTCGCGTGTAATTGTCGAAGCTGCGGATGCCTCTTTCGCACATAACTACGTTAGGATTTCCGTGGCTGAGAATGTATTCGGCGGCCATCACAAATTCTTCGATTGTGGCTGACAAACCGCGTTTTAGCAAAACGGGTTTTCCGGCTTGACCGATCGCCTTTAGTAACTCGAAGTTTTGCATATTGCGGCTGCCTACTTGCAGCATATCAGCATAGGTGACAACCGGTGCGATTTGGGCGATCGACATTACCTCCGTTACCACCGGCAAACCGTAACGCCGGCTGACATCGGCTAAAATTTCGAGTCCGTCAATTCCCATCCCTTGGAAAGCATAGGGAGATGTGCGCGGTTTGTATACTCCCCCGCGCAAAGCTTGCACCGGTGCGGCGGAGAGTTTGCTGGCGACTGTTTCCATTTGTTCTGAACTTTCTACGGTACAGGGGCCGCCGATTATTAATAATTCTGTGCCGCCGACTGAGACTGTTTCTGAGAGTTTGACAATTGTCTGGTGTTCTGGATGAGATTTAGTGACGAGTTTGGCATCTAACATGGGGGAATTTTCCTGGATAATTAAGTGGGTGGTGGACAACAAAAAACCCGGAACTTTTAAGAGTTCCGGGTTGGTGCGAAAAGACAGCGCGACAATTTACCCGGAACTTTTGTTGGGCCAGAAATAAAAGCCGTAATACCAGTTACTGAATAATGTCATCGGTGTGTTCGCTTGTACTCGATTGGTTGTTGGGAAAAGAACTAGAAAAAACAAAACCGCAGGTGTTAATCTGCGGTTCGCCCGGATGTTCACAGTGAATTTTCCAATTCACTCCGGGCGAACTTGGGGATACCAAAAATAAAAATAGCTGTTGGCTGTGAACATTCTGTGAAGTGGTTGGATTTGTGAATTAAGCACAATACTATTGCTAAACGTAGCACAGGGAGACTGGGATGTCAAGGTAGGGAAACGGCATTGCCGTTTCCCGAAAGAGGCCGGACACGGCATTGCCGTTTCCCTACGGAGGTTGGACACCGCATTGCTACAGAGGCCGGACACGGCATTGCCGTTTCCCTACGGAGGCCGGACACGGCATTGCCCATTGGTGTCAACTTAAGGTCAAACGTAGTCACAGACTGCTGTTTGACGATTAAGCCCAGATCCCCCCTAGCCCCCCTTAAGAAGGGGGGGACTGGAACAACTCAAAGTCCCCCTTCTTAAGGGGGATTTAGGGGGATCGAGACTCGGCTATAAACGAGAGATACAAAGGTTTTCAGGCGATTGTTGACACCAATGGGCATTGCCGTTTCCCGAAAGAGGTTGGACACGGCATTGCCGTTTCCCGAAAGAGGTTGGACACGGCATTGCCGTTTCCCTACGGATTTTAATCCCAGCCGAAGTCTCGATCGCACATTTCGGCTAGTCTTTGGTTGTGCGATCGAAAATATGCTCTCAATTGCTCGTATACTGTCTCGCTGATGGGCGGATATTCGTTGGAGTTGTGCTTTCCGTAGGTTTCTAGTTGGTGGGGCGGTAAGTCTAAAAATTCGAGGACGGTGTTGAGGATTTGCGATGGGTTGCTATACAAGTCTTCGCTTTTGATGATTGAGATTTGGGATTTGGGAAATAGTTTCATCCAGGCTGGGAGTTGATCGGCGTATATGCCGCGGCTTAGATAACTGTGGTGTTGGTACTCGTAACTGTAGTAGTTTGGGTTGGCTAGGAGTTTTTCCTTTTCGCCTTTGAGTCTTTCGGGTTCCGAGGCGATCGCTTCTTCTAGTGAGAGGGTTTCGTATTTTATTCTGATATAATGATAGTAGTGGGAAATGGCGCGATCGACTGGGTTTCTCAGCAAGATAATGATTTTAACTTTCGGACATAAATCATAAATTCGCTGGGGAACGTGGGGGTGAAATATGTAGTAAGGACTGGCTTCTCCGGTTATTTTGTTGGGGCCGTTTTCTGGCTGGGGAAATTGGGCATAGTACCAGTCTGGGCTTTTGTCGAAGTTTAAGTCAAAATAATGTACTTCTTTTTCGGTGGCATGGGCGATTTGGGGATGTTGGGTGAGGTAGGCGTAAAGCGATGTTGTTCCGCCTTTTTGGGCACCGATGATGATGAAGTCGGGGGGTTTGGGAGTTTGTTTCATGGGTTGTAGCTAATGAGAATCGATCGCCATTTTATACCAATTTTTTATGAGGCCCCGTAGAATCCGATCCCCCCTAACCCCCCTTAATAAGGGGGGGACAAGAGTTACTCAAAGTCAACCCCTACTCCCCTTCTTAAGGGGGATGCGAGGGGGATCGGGATATGTGCAACTTCACATTAAATTGGTATTAATCTCGATCGCACTTTGACGGAGCGCGGAAATTCGATCGCACTTTGACGCATCACCGAAATTCGATCGCCCATTCTCGATTGTAGATTCCGGCGGTTGAAACCGCTAGCAACGCGATCGCAAAAACAAAGCCCGCCTGCGCGGGCTGGGAAATACATCGCACTTTTTGGCCGCTTGAACTGATTTGGTGGCTGGGCACTGACATTTCAATTTAACTAGACTAGAGTGGAGTTCGCGAGCCCAAATCCTTGCGGGGCAAATCTTTCGGGGAAAAATATATCGGCGGAGAGTTCCGTTGCGGGTTTGTGGGTTTTATTTTTGGGCCCAAGTACACATTTTGTAAATTTGTGCAAGGGGCTGATATGGATGTTGGGGAAAATGGGAACAATAAACATGGGATCGTACAGGCAAGCAGTAACTACCTGCAATACCATCTCTGAAAAAATCCGGGAAGGCGTCAATGTTTAAGAGCAAATTATCCAAAGTTATCGTATCGCTGCTGCGGCGGATTGCTGGTGTTACTAGATCCGGCGCGAAGCGACTGATGAGAGCAATGCTACGATCGCTCATGACAATGGGCCGCAGGGCGAGACTGCCTGTGGCGGGGTTTGTGTTGCCGACGGTGACGATGGTGTTGCTGGTAGTTATTTTGTTGACTGTGGCGATTACGCTGCGATCGTTTGATCGGGCGAATACGGCGCGTAACGTGCGCGTGAACCAGCAGGTGCTGGCGGCCGCGACTCCTGCGCTCGATCGGGCAAAAGCGAAGATTGAGTATATGCTGCGGGAAGACCCGCAAAGACCCACCGGTACTCCATCCGATGCGGAATTGTATCGGGTTATGTCGGCAGTTCCTGTTTCTCCAGGGCAGGATTTGTATAAGTTTGGCGACGAAGAGCGTTTAATACTTAAGTATCCCGTTAACAACGTTAATGCTCCCCCGGTTAACGCGAATGATCCTCAAGGCGGGCTGGGGGGCGTAGGCAGTGAAAATGAAGCGATAAATACAGCTTGGAGATATCCAGTCGATACGAATAACGACGGCAACTTTGACACTTTTACGCTATACGGAATATTTTTTAGAACTCCTTCGCGCGACCCTAATGGCAATTTCTCAAGGGCGAGACAGCCACTGGATGCCAGAACCCCGCCGATGTCTTTGGGAGTCTTAGACCCCGCGTGCGCGACGGAGGATGCAGGCAATACCATCGCCAGCTTGGTGGGAGATTCCGGCTGGTACAAACTGGACGGCAAACTTAAAAAAAGTTTCTTTGTTTATACGGTTAATGTACCAATGACTGCTGCGGAAGCTAGCTCCGTACCTGCTGCGTTGGGTCCCGCAGCAGCCTTCACGGGAACTCCCAGCATATCTGCACTAGAATATCAGCAAGACCAAATTCGCATTCCCCTCAGCAATAATGCGGTTGTATATGAAGACGACTTAGATATATCTCCGGGACCTCCGCTCAACCTCAACGGGCGGATATTTACAAATAGCAACTTATTGATATCGGGATTGAACGCTGCCAGAAGCATCAGACTATTTCAAGTTAGCAGCAAACGCTCTTGTTTTTACGATCAAGAAAATAGCAGAATTGCCGTCGGTGGCAACGTGATCAACGGGACGGCAACTAACGCGAATCAAAACGCAGTAGAAGTACATCTTTTCAGAACCAAAACAGATACAGCCCAGCCAGATGCCGGTGCACCAGTAATTGACGGCACTAATCAATCCGTTACCGTTAATGGAAATAGCCTTCAGGTACTCTACAACAGTAACGCTTACTCGCAGCGGTTAAATGCACTGGTGGCGGGTCAAATATTAGCAGATCCCACAACTGCCGCAGGTTTTGGTGTAAACGACCCTGTGTCAGTTAAACAAGTGACGAATGTCAGCAGCCCTAATCCTCAAAGTCGTCCCGATGCGCTGCAATCTTATTTTAAAGAACGGTTGCGGAAAGTTCCTTTTGCAGAAGCACCGCTGCCACCGCTCCCCGGAAGTGACGCAGGAGTCGTGCCTGGTGTAGCCTTGGATTCTTACATTGAAGGAAGTGGCGAAAATTTAAGACCGCAACAGGATGGTTGGAGCTTTCCAACAGGAAACTCTGGCAATGATACAGGCAGTGACTCCGGCCCGACAGGACTCACCCTCAATCTAGCTCAGCTAGAAACAACAAATGCGGATGGCTCGGCAGTAAAACCTAATGCAAACGAAGAAAGGTTGGGCGATCGCATAGTGGTAGGCAATAACTTGCCAGCACAGCGGTGGAACAACCAAGCACAAAAATTTTTAGGTAAAGATCCACAAATGGTTGGTAGTGGAACGCGCCAGCGCACGTCCCAAGTCACCAAGCTCGCCGACATAGGAGAAACAGACCGCGGCAACGGTTGGGGAGAAGCGCCCACAACCCCCTTCAGAGACGGTTTCTGGGAAAGATCAGCAGCTCAAATACCGCAAAATCCCCTCGACGGCATTGGCGGTCTCCGGGTAATTACCAGTGCTGGCGTGTACGATCGCACTAACTCCTTCCTACCGCCACCCAGATGGACAAATGCAGGCGTTCAAAAAGTAGGTCCGGCATCTGCCGTTCCTTTCCCTCCGGCCGCCAATACTTACGACGACCCAGCGACTACGGCTAACAACGAGCTGTACCCGGTAGTCTGGCCGGACACCATGCCGATGTCACCCCTGGGACCTGGTTCTCAGGTATACGACAACGCAACAGGTGCTTGGGCCCCTTGGACGGCAGGAGCGACAGCCGACGGTACGGGGCTACCTCCGGTAGTCGCCTCTACTACTCTACTTCCGGGCATTGCAGAAAGTGCCACTCTCAAGTATGCCAAAGGCGATTTGCGGATGCGGGCATCGGCAGTGTATTACTACACCAACGGCTTTAACGATCCGACACTTCCCACTCCAAACCAAACCCCATTTGCCTGCGTCAGCAGCTACTACGACCCCAGCAACGCTTCTACGGCCAGAAATACTAATCCCCCAGCACTTGCCGATGTTAGCTTCGATGTGAGCGGAGATCGTGCGATCGGAGCGCGGCAGGCATTCATCGGCTCCAACAACGGTATCGCCTATCCCGCCCCGATCAGATCCAGACTACCAAACGCTGCTTCTGATGCCGACGGTGACGGCTTGCTGACTGGTAGCGGCGACCTAGTATTAGAGGCACAAGCCAACATAGTGTTCCCCGACGGTAGGTTTGCCAACGGGCCGTTGAGAACGGCGCTGCAAGTAGCCCCAGCAGCTCGCACCCTAGCACAACAAGCTGCGATCGACTCGACTAATTGCGCGATCGACATTCTCAGAGGTGCTATTCTTCCCAGCAACGCACAGATTCCTTACGGAGCAATTCAAGAAGTAGCGTTTTTAAACGGCAGAGAAATCAAAGCGGCCGATCGGGACGACGACAGAACCCCCGTTAACGAAGCTTTTACGCTCAGCAGTCCTCCGCCTGCCGACCCCCAAGCACCAGTCCCCCCAGCAGCAGTATTAACAGGCAATTACAATCAGCCTCTAGAAGAAAGACAACCTCTAGAAATTCGCGTCACCCAGTTAGATATCGGCTTGCTGCGCGGGCAAACATTTGGTGCTGGCGAATGGCTGTTGCCCAACAGCGGAATTGTATATGCCAGCCGGGACGATGCGCTGCCCGATCGCAGCAATCGAAATGCCGACGCGCAACAAAGCAAAAGACTCAGCCCCGCAGACTCCAGGCTCGACCCCACTCGCAAGCCGAACGGCATTATGCTGGTTAACGGTCAATTCCTATTTCGCGGCACCGGCGATACTCCCGCAGCGGTCACTAGCGTAGCAGATGTAGTCAGAGAAAAAGGGCTGACCTTGGTATCGAACTTGCCAGTTTACATCCAAGGACAATTTAACCCCCACGGGCAAAATGCACCTGCCACTCCACCTGCGACACCGACTTTTACGCCAGTTGAAGAGTTTACAGATATCGTGACACCAAGTTGGGGAAATTTTTACACCCGCAACACCCTAAACCCCAGCTTTGCCTGTCGCGCGGGCGACCCCAGGCTGCCGCTCTGTACGGGCGACTACTGGAGACAGGCAACAGTGCTGGCAGATGCTGTCACCCTACTATCGCAAAATTACCGTTTTGGGTTCCGCAATGAGGGAGACTTTGACCTAAGAAACAATGCGGGTGCTGATGCCGTACTTCGCCGCCGACAAAGAGGATTTTTCAACAACAACTTTGTTACTAACGGACTTTCTAGTGGGGCGTTTGCGATCGACGGCAATTTAGTAGGTACTCCAGGTGCGGTGGGTCGAGCGGTGACAGACGCTGACTACCTTAATCCACTGACAGCTCCCCCGCCTGCCCTGGGCCTGCGATCGAATTCTTCCTACTTCAACAACTTTGTTACTCCAGTCCAGCGGCGCGGGCCTTTCCCAGAGTATCTGATGGAAGTTTGTACAAAACTGCCGATTTCTGAGTGTGGGGATGCAGACTGGTTAATCAATCCGCTATCCGCGTCTCAGACGGCATCCGCTGCTGCTGCTGCTGCTGTTGCTGCTGGTTCCCCTTTCAATTACACCACGCCTGACTACACTACTCCGGCTCTTAGTCTCGCAAGCACTTTTCAAGCTGGATCGACTGTCGATCCGCCCATAGCAGCATTACAGCGATTCCCCCGGCGCGTAGCTTTTAACAGAGATGCAACAACAAGTCAGTTGTTGCCAAATCCTCTAACGACTCCACCACAGCCTTTCGGAATTACTGGAGGCGCTACGATTGCTGCTGCTGCTACTCCTCCTGCCTTTACTGCTGGCAGAAATTCTCTATGGTTTGCGACCGGACCTAGTGGCACACCCACTTACGATGGCAGCACCATACCGTATCTAGTCAACGCCAACGTTGCTAACCCCGACACCAGAGACGGCAGCAATACACGGCTACCAACTTTAGCATCAGCAGTATTAGCACCAACCGCCGAACCAACTCCTCCCTATTCACCAGTGGCGACATATAACGGCACCCAGCCGCTCTTACTCCCAGTCTCACAGCTCCAAAATGTGAGTACAGCAACGTCGGGCAATGCAACAGGTACCCTTACTGCCCTAGCAACAGGGTGGATACCGCAAGCTGTACAAACAACTTTCAATCTCATCATCGGAGCTAACGATACTCCGTCGAGAACCCTCACCCCTACCACCAGCGACTTTAATGGCGGTTTGCAAAACTTGCCCCGATTCTTGGAAAGCTGGGGGCAGGGTGGGGCAATTACCACTAATATTCGAGGCAGTTTCATTCAGTTAAGCCGTAGCGCCTTTAGTACCGCGCCTTATCAACCAATTCCGACTGTAGGGTTAGCAACCGTGTTCGCTCAATTGAATAATCCTCCACTGCCGCTGACTGCTATTCCAACTATATACAACATTGCGACTGGCGCAGGTCGGATTCCATACTTCAGCGCGCCAACCAGGAACTGGGGTTATGACGTGGGTCTGCTATCTCAGCCACCAGACTTGTTCACTCAAAAGTTGACTACTCCTCCCTCAACGAATCAACCGGCCGAGTTTTTCCGAGAAGTGCCTCGGAATGACAAGTGGATAAAAACTTTGATATGCGGAGTCGTCGGGACACCAACTGGTCCGTCCGCTACTTCCAGTAGTGCTAATGAAAATTGCGGGACTTTCCCCTACCAATAACTTTCGGTCAGGTAACTACAGGAGTTTTAATTTATGAGCAAGCAAAAACAACAGCAAAATTTACTTCAATCGCGAGATGGCGGCTACACGATTATTGAGTCGTTGGTAGCGATGATCGTGGTTTCGGTGCTGATGATTGCGATCGCCCCCGTGATGGCTTTCTCAGTAGCGACTCGCGTGCAAGCGCGGCGGACGGAACTGGCCACGCAAGCGGCGAGAACTTACATTGACGCTCTCAGGACGGGGGCTCTGAGACCCAACGATCCGACAAACCCAGGGTTTCCAACTACCCGCGTGCTCGCACCGCAACCAGTCGCGCAAGCACCTATTTTAACAGACACGAATGCTTTGTACTGTGTTGATGTGGACGGTAATGGATGCGAAATCAGCAGCAACAAAGACTTTTACGTCCAGGGTGCTTGGCAGAGTTCAAACCCTCCTGCTCCGAATACTACCGACCCTAGAACAATAGGCTACAAGCTGATGGTGCGGGTTTATAGAGCAGATTCCTTTGCTCCGGGCGCGCCCGGTCTGAAAAGCGACCCCTGGAACGCGAGAAAGCAATCTATTGTGGGTTCGGGACTGGGCGATCGAACAATGCCTGTTGTAGAAATGACTACGGAGATTCCCCCAACTACAAATGGAGGTTCCTCCGCTTATCGATCGCTCTGTTCACGCCTGCAAGGTACCAGCACCAATGCGTGTAACTAATTAATTAAAATCCTTGTGAATAATAGACTAAAAATATTCCCACCAATCGGCAAAGGAAGAAGTCAAAATGAAAAATTTACTCAGGTTGCTTCTCAAAAGTCAGCACCAGCAAAACCGCTCTAAGGCATCTGAAACAGAAAAGGGCATGACTCTAGTCGAGCTATTAGTCGGATCGATTATGGCATTTTTAATCATTACGCCGATGCTCGGTTTTGTAGTCGATATGCTGAATACCGACAGGAGGGAACAAGTCAAGTCAAACACCGAGCAAGACATTCAGGCGGCAGTTGATTTCATCGCCCAAGATTTGAGTCAAGCAATTTATATCTATGACAATATTGGAACCAGTACACTCGTAAACGGACAATTCATCCCCACCCCAGCAAATGAAACCCCTATTCTTGTATTTTGGAAACGCCAGCAGCTCAATAATTCTCTTCCTATAGCGGCTAATGATCCAAAGGATTGCGGTACAGTTCCGTGCAACGATACCTATGTTTTATCATTAGTTGCGTACTACCAAGTTAGTGGCGGCCCTGGCATTTGGTGTCAGCCTTCAGGAGATCCTAATACGTGTCCTACCCGTATTGTTCGACGTCAAATTCAGGACGGACTGCGAAATCCGGCTAACTCGACACTTCCAAATCCAGCAGACCGCTACTTTACTGTTGCTCAGCTAGGAACTCGTAGTGGCGGGCTAAGGCCCAGTGACGCCTTTAACATAGGTACTGTCGGTCAGCCAGGTTTTGACATCAGTAATCCAACGCAAAATGTGACCATTGCAAACGCTGCTTGGAACCCCGGTGATGTATTAGTTAATTACATCGATCACACTAACCCAGGACCACCATCCACTCAATGTACCACTGCTCTAGGAAATCCCACTACCCAAGTTGGAACCGCAACGCAACCAATCGCAGAAAACCAACTAAAAATACACAATTCCAACAGTAGCAGCTTCTACACTTGTGTAGATACACAAAGAAATTTAGCAAGAGTTACGATCAGAGGAAACAGCCTCCGACGCCTTCAAACCAACGGTGCTGATTATGATGACAAAAAATCCGCATTTTTCCCAACAGCAAGCGTGCAAGTACAAGGTCTAGGCGCGCGAGGGAACTAACTGATGTCTGAAACAGATTGCCGAATCGCGCCACCAGCAGATAAAACAGGAGAGTAAAATGAAAACCCCAATATTATTAAAAGTTTGGCAGAGCTCTGCCACAAAAGCAAACCCCAATTACAAAAATACTGCCTCCAGAAAGGGCGATGGAGGGTTCACGCTTCTAGAAGTGCTGGTGACAGTATTGGTATTAGGTATACTAAGCTCGATAGCCGCTCCGGGCTGGCTGGCATTTATCAACAGACAAAGAGTTCGCACTGTGAACGATCGCGTTTTCCAATCATTGCGACTTGCACAAAGCGAAGCAAAGCGAACTAAGAACGCAGTCACAATTACATTTTCGGGCCCCTCTTCTGTTCCACCAGTCGATCCGCCAACAGTTACGTTTGCCCCGCCACTAGCCACGGGTGGTAGCACGCAGACGTTAAACGCTGGAGGCGAAATTAAACCAGGCACTATTGCACTTGTTCCTAATGCAACCTCAATCACTTTTGACTACTTGGGAAACGTAAATGGACTTCCGTTAGATACATCAGTAACTCCAAATGTTAGTCGATTTGTTGTCACTATTTCTCCTGTTGGCGGCGGTGGTAAGCAATGTGCGATCGTGGAAACTATCATAGGAGGAATGAGAACTGCTGAAGGAAATGATCCAGCAAATGGTGGGTGTCCATGATAGCTTTAAATAAATTTAATCTTAATTTCTAACAGCAATTCCGTATAAGTTCGGAATTGCTAAAATATATTAACATAAATTATTTTATATTTTAAATCAAATTAAAACAGACAAACTATGCTACTAGAACTAAAACAAATAATTGTCCAGCCAGGAAATCAACTATTACTCAAAGACATAACCTGGCCGATGTTTGAAACCCTACTAACAGAATTGGGAGAAAGTCGCGCATCCCGACTTTCATACAGCAAAGGAACATTAGAAATCATGGTTCCCCTACCCGAACACGAAATTGGCAAAGTCCTGATTGGTAACTTAGTCGAAGCACTACTAGAAGAACTTGGTATAGAATTTTGGTCTCTCGGTTCCACGACATTCAAAAATGAAAAAATGGCTGAAGGAGTAGAACCAGATACCTGTTTTTACATCCAAAACGAAGCCGCAGTCAGAGGCAAAAACAGCATCAACTTAGAAACAGACCCACCTCCCGATTTAGCCATAGAAATCGACCTCACCTCCCGCACTCAGCTCAACAACTACGAAGCATTAGGAGTACCCGAACTGTGGCGCTACAACGGCCGCAAACTGGAAATCAGCGTATTGCAAGATGGCAAATATGTCAAGGGCGATCGCAGTCTTCTGTTTCCCAATTTCCCGATCGCCCATCTCATCCCCCAATATTTAGAACAAAGCAAAACAGCCGGCAGAAACGTCGCCATGAAAGCCTTTCGATGTTGGGTGAAAGCGCAAATTTAGCGATCGGGCTGACGACTCTCATCCACACCGTGCGATCGAATCAATACCGGCGATTTCTCCGATCGGGCTCATATCAATTCCGGCTGCACCGGAATGATATAGAGGACACGGCAGTGCCGTTTCCCTACAATT
>NZ_JAUBPE010000126.1:0-12706 GCF_036700565.1 Microcoleus pseudofavosus SVA1_A4 | reverse complement strand
GACTCTAATTTTCTGTTCATTGTTTTTCGTCAACTTTGCTCTCGATCGCTATATCATACATCAATTCAGCAACGCCTAAAAAATGAACGAAGAACGCCACCAAGCCTATCTCACCCTGATTCAATCTCTCCTCACCTGTCCCAGCGACGAAGAAACCGCCATTCTGCAAGCCAATCTCGAATTATTAGACGATGATTTTGCCCGATATCTGCGAGAGTGGGCAACTCAAATTCTGGGAAACTTGGATGCAGACCAAGCATACAATCGTGCTAAGATTTTATACAATTTAAATCAAAGATTTTCAAGTTTTCAGCAAGGCAGTCGGGCAAGCAACATAGAGATTGCGATTGCTTGTTTGGATATAGGATTAACTATTTTTACTCGCGAAGCTTACTCAGAAAAATGGGCAATGTTTCAAAATAGTCTAGGTATTAAATATGGTGACAGAATCAAAGGTGAACGGGGTGAGAATATCGAAAGGGCGATCGCATTTTATGAAGCTGCTTTACAAGTTGGCACCCGCGATGCTTTTCCCCAACAATGGGCCATGACTCAATATAATTTGGCAATTGCTTACAGAAATAGAATCAAAGGAGAACGGGGTGAGAATCTCGAAAGGGCGATCGCATTTTATGAAGCTGCTTTACAAGTTTACACCCGCGATGCTTTTCCCCAACAATGGGCGATGACTCAAAATAATTTGGCAATTGCTTACAGAAATAGAATCAAAGGAGAACGGGGTGAGAATATCGAAAGGGCGATCGCATTTTATGAAGCAGCTTTACAAGTTTACACCCGCCATGCTTTTCCCGAATATTGGGCAATGACTCAAAATAATTTGGCTGCTGCTTACTATAGCAGAATCAAAGGAGAACGGGGTGAGAATATCGAAAGGGCGATCGCCTTTTTTGAAGCTGCTAGTGAAGTTTACACCCGGGATGCTTTTCCCCAAGATTGGGCGATGACTCAACATAATTTGGCTGCTGCTTACTATAGCAGAATCAAGGGAGAACGGGGTGAGAATCTCGAAAGGGCGATCGCATTTTATGAAGCTGCTTTACAAGTTCGTACCCGCGATGCTTTTCCCCAAAATTGGGCGACGACTCAAAATAATTTGGCAAATGCTTATTGTCACAGAATCAAGGGAGAACGGGGTGAGAATCTCGAAAGGGCGATCGCCTGTTATGAATTGGCTTTAAAAGTTCGTACCCGCGCCGCTTTTCCCCAAGATTGGGCTGATACTCAAAATAATTTAGCAGAAGCTTACATAAACAGAATCAGGGAAGACAAAGCCGAGAATATCGAAAAGGCGATCGCCTGTTGTGATTTGGCATTATTAGTTCGTACCCGCGCCGCTTTTCCCCAAGATTGGGCGATGACTCAAAATAATTTAGCAGAAGCTTATCAGAAAAAAGGACTAATTCCAGAGGCTATAAAATGTTTTGAATTATCTTTAGAAATCTTCAAACCTGATACTTTACCCCTTAGCTGTCTCGAAGCGGCGAGAAGCCTAGGCAATTTAGGATTTGCAGAAAGTGTGTGGGAAACAGCCATCTTCGGCTACGAAAAAGCCATCGAAGCAGTCGAACAAAGCCGCGAGTGGATAACCTCCGACAACCGCAAACGAGAAATCATCGAAGAAAATCTCGATGTCTACGAAAAAATGATGCAATCCTGCATCAACCACCAACAATATGACAAAGCCCTGCAAACAATCGAACGCAGCAAATCCCGCTACCTAGTCGAACTCTTCACCAACAGCGAAATCTACCCCAAAACAGCAACCGAAACCGAGAAACAGCAACTCCAAAACCTGCGCCGCCAAATTGCCGCCTCCCAACAACTCCTAGAAACAGAAACCCCATTTCCTCCTCCCGAAAGCGGTGGAGAAATAGGAAATTCCGGCGGAAAACGCACAACCCAAACCCGCAGTCAGAGTCCCGAATCATCTCAACAACAACAAACTAATTTAGCAACAGCATTACAGCAACTAGAACAATTCCTCGAAACATTCAAACAGCGAGAACCAGAATTCAAACTAACTCAAAAAGTCCAACCCATAGACATCGGCGAATTCCAGAAAACATTAGATCCAAAAACAGCCATCATAGAATGGTACATCGGCAATTCTAACTCCCCCCTTCTTAAGGGGGGCTGGGGGGGATCAGATCCCAGCATCACCACCAACAACTCCAACTCCGATGATAGCTGGGGAGGTTCTGCCTTCATCATCACCCGCGACAACATCGAATTAGTCACCTACACCACAACTCAAATAGCCCAATTAGAAACCTGGAAAAACAACTATCTCGAACAATACCGAGGCGACGAAAAACAAAACCGAATCTGGCAACACACCCTATCCACAAAACTCCAAAAACTCTCCGAAATCTTGCAGCTAAACGAGATAGTCGCCCACATCCCCCCCGATTGCCAACAACTAATCTTAGTTCCCCACCGCTACCTGCACCTATTCCCCCTCCACGCCTTAGAATTCACATCAGAGGGCGGGCACGGGGGCACCGCCCCTACGAGGTACTTGTTAGACTGCTTCCCCAACGGTGTGAAATACGCACCCAGTTTGCAACTCCTGAAACTCGTACAAACCCGCATCAAAACCCGCACATCTCCCCCACCCGAACACCAGCCATTATTTGCCATCCAGAATCCCACCGAAGATTTATCCAACGCGGATATGGAAGTAGCAACCATCAAAACCAGATTCACATCCCACGACATTCTGATCAACAAACAAGCCACAAAAATCGCCTTCACCGAAAACCGAGAAACCATCTCAAATGCCAGCTACATCCATTTTGCCTGCCACGGACTATTTAACTTTGACAATCCGCTGCTATCCCTTCTCGCCCTAGCCGATTCCATCGAACAAACCAACAATCAAAATGCAGATGACCGCCCTGTCATCATGCGCGACGGCCGAAAAGCCATCCCCGAAAAATGCCTAACTTTGCAAGAAATCTTCGCAGAATTAAACCTATCGCAGTGCAGGCTGGTGACACTCTCCGCCTGCGAAACCGGGTTAACCGACTCCATCGCCATCACCGATGAGTACATTGGTTTACCCAGCGGCTTCTTGTACGCTGGGAGTTTGAATGTTGTCAGCACCTTATGGAGCGTCGATGACTTGGCAACGGCAATTTTTATGATAAAATTTTATCAGGAGTTGCACCATGAAAGGTTCGTTGCAGTTGCTGTCAATGCTGCCCAAAACTGGATGCGCGCCGTCAGCAAACAGGATTTGAAAATTTGGGTTGAATCCTTAAAATTAGATGAAACATGGATGACAGCATTCAACAAACGGTTAAGCTACTGGCCAGAAGATAAACCACCTTTTCGCAATCCCAAATTTTGGGCTGCATTCTGCGCTACGGGATACTAGGATATTTCGGTCAGTGACCGGAACCATCCTAACCACCTTGGCGGTTGCTATAACTGACATTTTATTAACGGAGAATTGTCCTGTGGAAATTGACAAAGATTACAAAGATATCGCTAGTTTTATCTATTTGCTGACAGAAATTCCCGCAATCTTTTCACCGGAAGCATGGGAAGATTTACCGAATTTAGCCGCCGAAATAACCAAGTTAGCAGGCAAAGAATCTACTATTAACGATACTATCAAAACTTGGTGTATACAACGCGAATTGGGAGACGAATTAATCATGGCTAGTCGGCGAGAAATCTCCGATCCGCCTCAACCCCTGTCAACTACCCAAGAACCCCTGGAAAATCTCACTAAAATCGTACCTGCAAGCATTATGAATGCTTACAAAGAAAGACTGAAACAAGACCAGGAAAATAGTGCAAATACCAGTAATGAATCCAATTAGTACAGTATATGCTCCCAACGTTCATTTATTTGCTTTCCATGTCTGGGATATCCTAGCATCAACCTCAAATCCCCCTGCCAATTCCCCACAACCAGCCCTACCACCAACCTCAAATCCCCCTGCCCATTCCCCACAACCAGCCCTACCACCAACCTCAAATCCTGCGATCGATCCCGAACATCTATGGTACAAGTGCAACGAAATCCTCCAAGAAAAACTCAGAGTCCCTGCGGAATTTAACGATCGCAATTTATACAAAAACCAAACAAGTCAACCGAAAGGAAGGCGTGTCAACCTGATTGTGAAAGCTGAGGTCAACAACCGGGAATCTCTACCCTTTGATAAGGAGATTCAGCATCACAACCAGCAGATTTCCCTCGCAGGATTTGCTCAAATGCTGCGAATTGGTGACAGTTATGCTTTGGGATTAAACATCCGCGTTCCCGAAAAAACTAATGGTACTAAAACACCTGATGTTGACCTTAGCATCTTCCAGGATTTGAATCCCGATAACTGCTTACTGCGGGATTCGGTTAATAGTTATTTCGGTCAAACTCTGCTGCTGACAGCTTGGCTGAGTCCAGACCAAAAACAGGAAGCCGAGGAAGATTCGCAGTATTTGCAAAGTTTAGCCCAAAAGTGTTTGAAAAACTTCATTTCCGGTCAAGACTTGCCAGAATTTTACCGTGAAGGCGAATTATTTGGCAGTCCGATTTTAGAATATGGCAATCCCAGTTATCCCAATGCTGGCGATCACATTCTGATTTGGTTTTTCAGTAGTGCGACAACTGGTGAAATTTGGGATTCGCGGTACAGCGATTTTTTGGACTTGTTCTTGTACCGCAATAAAACTATTCAGGCTTATCAGGAAAGCCGCGCCTACTATTATCAAATCCGTCAAGAATACGAAAAAATTACCGAGGATATCAACGAGACTTTTCGCTATTTGCAGCGCGATACAGCGCCGCAGCGCCAATTGAAAGGTACTGGCTTAAAGCCAGAGGAATTGGAATATCTGGAACGCAAGACTATCGAGATGCCACCACGGGCTGTGAATTATGCCCGGTTGCTGATGGATTTGGAATTTCGCCAAAATACGATCGCCATTAATGCCAAAAATTACCAAGATAAATTAAATCAAATAAGTCTTGACATCAAAGCTAGAAAAAAGTATAATGATCGAGAGTGCGATTTAAAGTTTTTAAAATTATTCAGCCAAGAGACTTGCCCGCAGTTTCAAGAGCAAATCAAGGCAGATTTGGGTTACTTCCGACACAGTACGGGCTTGCTAGACAAAGCAATGGAAGCAATTCGAGGAGTTGTCGCCATTGAAGAAGCTTATCGGGACGCGAAATTAGAAGTTACGATTCAAGCTGTCGGCTTTAGTTTGGGAGTAGCCGGGGTGGTGGCTGGAAGTGCTCCTTATTTAATTAAACAAGACCCGCCGAGTCAGAAGTTTTATTGGCCTTTAATTAAGGTAGAAATTCATCCTTTTGTGTTGGTATTGTTGATTAGTATCGGTGCGGGGTTTGGGGTTTGGCTTTTGGTTGTGTTGGGGGCAAAGTTCAAGAATCTACTAACTAGAAATAAACAGTTGCCACCCCAATAATTCCGCTTCCGGGCGGACAAAATCGCCCGCCCCAGAAACAGATTGAGCTTAATATTGAGGAACAGACGAGTCTACTTCTTCACTCCAAGCAGTAATCCCGCCCTTAACATTAATCCCCTCAATTCCAGCTTCCTTCAAAATCCCCAAAGCCTTCGCAGAACGCCCGCCCATTTTGCAGTGTGCAATCAAGCGGTGTCCGTTCAACAATTCCTTGACCTTAGCGACACCTTCGCCGTGTTCGATATCCGGCAAAGGAACCAAAACCGACCCAGGAATTTGACCAATTTGATACTCGTTGGGATTCCGAACATCTAACAATACAAAATCCTTCGCACCGCTGTCGATTAACTGCTTAAGTTCTGTGACAGTCATCTCAGGAACTTGGATTTTGGCTTCCTCTGCTGTTGGTGGCATCAATCCGCAGAATTGTTCGTAATCGATTAACTTTTCAATTACTGGGCGCACTGGATTCGGCCGTAATTTCAACTGCCGGAATGTCATATCTAAGGCATTATAAAGCAGCAGTCTGCCGCTCAAAGTAGTGCCTTGACCCAAAATAATTTTGATAGCTTCCGTTGCTTGAATGCAGCCAATTACTCCCGGCAATACGCCTAAAACACCACCTTCAGCACAAGAAGGAACCATCCCAGGAGGCGGGGGTTCCGGGTACAAATCGCGGTAATTCGGGCCGCCTTCGTAGTTAAAAACAGTTGCTTGCCCTTCAAATCGGAAGATGGAACCGTAGACATTGGGCTTGTTTAAAAGCACGCAAACGTCGTTCATCAAATAGCGAGTCGGGAAGTTGTCCGTCCCGTCGATGATGATATCGTAAGGAGTGGCAATGTCGATCGCATTTTTGGAACTAATACGAGTTTCGTACAAATCAACTTGACAAAAAGGATTAATTTCTAAAATCCGATTTTTAGCAGATTCAATCTTCGGTTTCCCAACCCAAGAAGTGCCGTGAATCACCTGCCGCTGCAAATTGGAATGATCTACAACATCGTCGTCTACAATCCCAATGCGGCCAACACCAGCGGCTGCTAAATACAGCAGCAGCGGCGAACCGAGTCCTCCCGTACCGATGCAGAGCACACTGGCAGCTTTGAGACGCTTTTGCCCATCCAATCCAACTTCTGGGAGGATCAGGTGGCGAGAGTAGCGTTCGTATTCTTGTTTGTTGAGCTGGATCTCGTCCAGATTAGGATTTAGCATGATATTGTGTGTAGCGCAGATTTTGAATTATATCCTATCTAAATCTTTCGCATTTTTACGTGTTTGTTATTTTTACTAATTATTTCTTAATCTCAGTCGGTTCCCCTGCGAGAATTTCCTCTGCTTGAAAGTTCCCCTCTCCGTCAAGACTCCAACTGCGGATGTCTTCCCAACAGCCTTGTCGGACGGACACAATGATGTAAGAGTATTGGGCCCAGGCCAATGCCCGATCGCACTCTGAGGGCACTGCGGGACAATCCGTATGGGAATGATATATACCGATAATATCCAGAGTGCGATCGCGCCCGTGTTTCATCGCCCGCAACATATCTTCGGGCCTAATAGCATATCTGCGTCTTTCTGTCAATTCTTTTTGTTCGGGCCAATTCTCCTCAGCTTCCGCACTCCAAGCATTGTCAGTCGGCCAAACTTCTACTAAAGTTTTAACACCTGCTGTAACTCGACCGAGCAACAAACCGCAGCATTCTTCAGGATAAGCGCTTTCGGCGTGGGTGCGGATGGATAAAATTTGAGAGTCGGAAAGTGCGATCGGCTGCATGGGATTTTATTGTAGATTTTATTGTAGTTTTTTTGTAAAGTGCGATCGGCTTTTTTTAATTGTGGAACAGGCCTCTTGCCTGTTCAATACTGGCTTTTCTGGAGATGTCTATTGATTTGACATTCTTGTAGCTGTTTGCAAAACAGTTCTATAAGCAATGACAGCTTCAGTTTGGTTAACATATCCTACATATTGACTCAATACAGAAAAGTCTAACTCAGGAAAAAATTCACTGCTGGAAATTAACTCATAACCAGACTCCCGCAAGTGGTAAATAGAAAATTGATCGTTAGCCCAAAACCAGACTTCAGGAACTTGCAAACCGCGATACACTTCTAGTTTGTCAACTCCACCGCTAGTCAGAGCAATTTCGATCGCAATATCAGGGATTTCTGCGAGTGTACCCAAGCAGTAACACTCATCTGGTTCTGCACCCCGTCTCACAGCTTCGCGGCGAAATGTAGCATTTCCATAACCGTTGAGATTAATTAGCCTTTCAACCGCATAGGTTTCTATCAACCGGGCAATAATTTTTTTGAGCCTTTCGTGTTCTGGCGAAGTCGTCATAATAATTTCTAACGTTCCTTCCAAGTAGATCATCCTGGGAAATTCATCTACAAACATATCAGAAAGTTGCTCGTATTGCTCCCAAGTCACATCATATAGAATTATGCGCTGTTCAGTCGCTGGAGCGAGAGTTTTTGGATCTAAAAGTAGCATAACTAATTACCTGCACTTAAGATATCTCAACGTTAGATTTTTTCGTTCTTTCTCAACTTCTTCTCTGTGTCCTCTGCGGCCTCTGCGGTTCGTTAAAAAAGTTCCGATATAAATTTAACGAACCGCGAAGACGCTTAAGACACAAAGGAAGAGAAGAGAAGAGAAGGGGAAAAAGAGTTAATTAAATCAAGAAGGAGTTTGCTGCAACTCAGGCCGCTCATCTGGAACGATCGCATTTTCGACAGGACAAACCTGCAAACAAATGCCGCAGTCAATGCAGGTATCAAAATCAATCCAAAACCAATCAGTACCCTTGACATTTTTGCCGGGGCCGGGGTGAATGCAAGCAACCGGACAAGCGCCAACGCAATCAGCAACTCCCTCGCAAATATTCGTAACAATAGTGTGTGCCATAGTGTTCTCAATTATTCAAATTTGGTGGACGAACTAGAAATAACTTTTCACTTGGAGTGGAATCTAAATCCTCAGTTTTTCTTCTAATTTAACATTGAAAACCGACGTTATTGAGGTTGATTCGATTTGCCAAGCAGCCCGAACAAATCTTCAGCCACAGCTTTGTGACCGTCTTTGTCAAGGTGAACCGTATCAAATTTAATATACATCGGGGAAAAACGACCCTCTTTTTGAGCAATTTGCGATCGCCCGCGGCGAACTCCTTCAGTAGAATCGACATAGGGTAAACCAAGAGACTTACTAATTTCCCCAAGTCGCTTACCCGCATCAATAGTCAGCCGCTGTCTAGGTACTTGCTGTTCGTTATCAGAAAAACCGTCAAAAGCCATAAAGCGAGTAGGCAAGTAAACTACAGCCAAAGAGCGGCCGTCAGCAGCCACAGAGTCCCTGAGTACACTCAAATCCGTCTCGAATTGCTTCCAAGCACGTTCGGCGACATCGGGAGGCAAATCAGCCTGCTGCCAACCCAAGGCTAGGGTTGCGCCCAAAGGAACATTCGGTTTCACGTTGTTGTTTGCCAAACCCAAGAAGTACAAGCATTTTTGGGAGTTGATTTTCAGCCAAGACGGGGTAGCTAAGAGTTTGAACTGGCTTTTGAGACCCGCCAGCTTGGATTTGGCAATTGGTGGCTGCAGATAAGGGTTTGCAGTGACTGATTTGTCATCGCGCCGAAACCACGTCATCGAGACCAAGTTGTTGTCTACTGCCAGTACCACTAAATCTGGCTGGTACTGAGACCACAGGTTGCGGTAAACTGTGTTGATTTCCTTGAGTGAATAACCCTCTAGAGCGCTATTGATGTAGGTTGCCTTAGTACCGTTTTTCTGAAAAATAGTTGCTAGCTGAGCTGGCCAAGTATCTTCAGCAGCAATCCCAGTACCGAAGGTGGTGGAATCTCCCATTCCCAGGATTCGCAACTCGCCTGGAGCTTTTTTAATCGGCACCACAGGACCACGATTGCCGGGACTGCTAACGGCGATGGAATGACCGCCTGTGAATTCCCGATCGAAAACATTATTGGTATACTCAGGAGCACTCACTTGCAGGAGTCCTTCTAATAATACAAATGCCAACAATACCTTCGACAAATCCACAGCAATGTAGCGAACAGTGGTTTTTAAAGTTGCAATTGCCTTGTCATTAAATATCTGACTCATAATTTTTCAAGCCGATTAGAACTGGAAGTAAAGGAAATTTGAACTTGAAGCACCGGCGAAGGTAAACATCAGCGCGATCGCCATTGCACAAGTAATCCACTTGAGCGAATTTGGGTGGTTTTGTGTCCAACTCATCCATTTTTGCTTCAAATCCCACCATTCAACTAGCAGAATTGTTGCCATGTAGAACAGCGGCCGATAGTCAATAGGTATCCGCCCGTCAGCAAAGGTCAATATCCGCTGCAATACTACAACCGCACTGTTCAAATCCGAGGCCCGGAAGAATATCCAAGAAGTACATATTAGACACAAGGTAATCAGCCAGCGGATTAAATAGTTCATTTTAGAAGTTGGCTTAGATGAAAGTTTAGTTGCTCGTTCAATGGAGAGCATTGCTCCTTGCAAACCTCCCCAAACAACCCAGTTCCATCCAGCACCGTGCCAGAGGCCTCCCAGCAGCATCGTAATCATTAGGTTCGCGTAAGTGCGGAGATTGCCGCCCCGATTCCCGCCTAGAGGAATGTAGAGGTAGTCGCGCAACCAATTTGACAGCGAAATGTGCCACCTGCGCCAGAAATCAGTAATGCTATAGGCTAAATAAGGTTTCTCAAAATTTTTCGGCAGTTCAATTCCCAATAGGCGAGCCGAACCGATCGCAATATCCGAATAACCCGAAAAGTCACAGTAGACTTGAACGGTATAAGCTAATGTACCCAGTACAAGCCCCAGCCCGGAAACATTTTCTGGACTGGCGAAAACTTCGTTGGCTATTGGTGCGATCGAATCAGCTACATAAACTTTTTTCAGCATCCCCCAGACAATCTGGGCAATACCGCTGCGGATCGCAATCCAGTCTACCGATGAATCACAGGCAAACTGGGGCATGAGCACCTCGGCGCGGACGATCGGCCCAGCCAGCAGGCTAGGGAAGAAAATCACGTACAGCGCTACGTCGAGGATTGACTTTTGAGCCTTGGTAACGCCCTTGTAGACATCGACTATGTAGCTAATTGTTGAGAACGTGTAAAAAGAAATACCCAGAGGTAAGAGCAGGTTCAGTTGAGGCCAAAGCCTAAATCCCAACAGCGAATAACTCGAATCTAAGAAGAAGTTTGCGTACTTGAACACAAACAGAGTGCTAATAACTACAGCCAGAAAAGTAATTAAGGCCGTAGTTCGGTTTCTCTGTTTAGTCGAATCCTCGATGATTCGAGCTGTTTTATAAGCCAGCAGGGTATAGCCAACCATTAAAATTGAGTATGGTACGCTCCAAGCCCAATAAAAAGAGTAGCTAGCCAATAGCAAAAACCAACGTCGGTAGTGCGGTGTCAGTAAGTAATACACATACACCACAACTACCAGGAATCCTAAAAACAGTGTGGAGTTAAACAGCATTTTTTACTTTTACTCTTCTACTGGAAACTAACGATCGCAATGCTACCACGAACTAAAACCGATAGAGGATCTTACTCAGGGATGCAGAAACCTGGTTTTTGTATGGAAAAACGCCATTACAGCACTGGATTTAGGGTAAAAAATCAGTTCTTTTACGTTTTTTGTACAATGTTTGTTAGAGCCACGGCTTCTCTAATAAGTCGGGGCTTTGGGTGTTCTCTAGCAGCTCTTAATTTACCGTTTCAATTGTTGGCAATCCTTCGGCATTTACCCAAGCAATTTGAGCAATTCGCCGATCGCGCGCGTATTCCCGGGCCGCCTCCTCCGTCTCCCGACTCTCCAAATCTATTTCCACCCGAACTAGGTGAGCAGACTCTCGGAGTTTGCGAGCATAATCAAAGGCCGCCGCCCCAGCTTCAGGAGTTTGAGGCACAACCAACCATTCGCTAGCTGGTGTCTCCGCGGGCAATTGCCCCTCTGTCAGCAAAACTTGGTGCAAATCTTCAATATTCAGACAAAACCCGATGCCGGGGGAATTTTGCCCTTGAGGATCGAACAGTCCCAACAGTTGGTCGTAGCGTCCCCCTTGTCCTAAAACTCGCTGTCCTGTCTTGCTGCTGCTGACAACTTCAAACACAATTCCAGTGTAGTAGTCAAATGTTTGAATTAAACTCAAATCGAGGTGAATGTGAGATTTGAGATTGGGGATTTTTGATTGACATTGGTGCAGCAATTCGATCGCAGATTTGAGATTGTTTAACGCGGATTGCTGCGGCAAATCTAAATCCAGCTTGGCAACAATTGGCAACACCTCTTCTGGGCGGCCGCGCAAGTCAAATAACAGCAGTGCTCTTTCTCGCAATTCTGTTGACAGCGGCAAAGTTTCCAAGGCTATTCGATCGAGATTGGCGATCGCCCCACGAACTTTTTGGCGCACGTTTGGCGGAAACGGTTCCAGCAATCTTGCAGTCAAGCCCGCTTCTCCCAAAACCAAATGCCAGTCATCAATTCCCAAGCTCTGCAAGCACTCAGACAGCAGCAGCAGCACTTCCGCATCCGCAACCGTCCCCCCCGCGCCGAGCAGCTCTACCCCAGCTTGATAGAACTCCTGTTGCCCGCCTGAGCCAGTATCTGGGCCTTTGCGGAACACGTTAGCGTTGTAGTAGAGGCGCTGAGGCTGCCAGCGAGTCCCCGCCATCCGCATTGCAGCCGCCCGGGCGATCGATGCTGTCAATTCCGGCCGCAAACCGAGTTCTCCATCCTCGGCGTCTTGCAGTTGAATTAAGGTCGATCGGTCGATCGCACCCCCAGCCATCAAAGTCTCCAGCCGTTCTAGAGTAGAAGTAATAATCCGGTGATAGCCCCAGCGGTGAAAAACCTGCTGCAAGCGCCGTTCGATCGAAATTTTTTGAGCAACGTCAAGGGGCAATAAATCTCTTGCACCGGATGGGGGTTGGTGAACCATATCAATTTTAGATTTTAGACTTTAGATTTTAGATTGGGGTAAAAAGCTTAGCTTTAGGGGACGGTGTTAAAGTCGAACGAGGCCAGCTTAACATTCGACTTTAACAAATTAAGGTGTCATATCAATTTTAGATTTTAGATTGGGGTAAAAAGCTTAGCTTTAGGGGACGGTGTTAAAGTCTAACGGGTTCTCCTGAACTTATGGTTATAAGTTTATCTAATCACAAAAGCAAGCTAATACGCGATTCCTGAAATTATTAAA
>NZ_JAUBPE010000125.1:0-12931 GCF_036700565.1 Microcoleus pseudofavosus SVA1_A4 | reverse complement strand
ATAGGCACAGACATTTTTCCTACAGTGAATGTATGAAAATCCTTAGTCATCAAAGCCAGAACTGCGGAATGTGGGTTGTAAGCGTGCTTGTTCGTCAGGCGTCATGTTGAGTCTCTCAAAATTATTTATTGACTATTGTAACTCTTGAGACACTCTATTCTTCAGTTCCTCTAAAATGGCTGATTGACTCTAAAACATATTTTTTGGGGAAGCTCAGTGTCGATTTCCCCAAAAGCAGCGCACTGTATCATACTTTTGTATATTTGCAAAATCGGGATGCTCCCGCTCTTTGTCGTGTCGAACAAAACCAATTAGCTGCTGCGTTGTGTACTTGCATTGTGGTTGCAGGGTCCAACCAATCCGAAACTGAAACTGCACCTGTACCGGGAAGTGGGAGGGACGATTAATTCTTGAGTTGATAGAAGATGCCGTCTCAAATTTCTCTTCTAGTCCAGTTAGTGGGTTGGGGTTTTTTATGGGGAAATGATGCAACCTGTAAGTAATCACGCCACCCTTCACATCTGGAACATCCCCCACGCGACTAATCCCCTAAAACGAGTACGAGGCTCGAATTATCATGACAAACTTTGGTATTGGGTTGCCAACGACACCAAGTTTCACGCCGCAATTGTTTTATTCGCAAAATCTGGATTTTGTGCCCAGTCCAGACGATACTTTGCCGTCGGTCATTCCTGGTATAAACAGCTTGCCAGCTCAATCTGATGGCTGCGAACGTGTAAGGGTAATGGTTTTTGGATCGAGCTACGGGGTGACATACACGATTCGCTGGCTTTACAGGCTACAGTTCGCCCATATCAGCGAGTGGAGTTTCCTTATGCCTGCTCCAAGTGAGGGTGAATTTATGAGCATTGTTACCAAGCGAATCCCACTGAGTCCAACGAACTAATTGGCATGAAATTTGGTAACAACTTGGTAACAACTTAGTAACAACTTCTTCGGCGACGCTGGCGATAGTTTCATCTGTATCAAAAGCGATCGCCAGTTTCTTCTATCAGACACCAGTGAGGAATGACTATGACCAACGGCAACGGGCTTAACGGTGACACCCCTAACGGCGACACGCCCCAACCCGATCCAATACAAAAGTTAACGGAATATGTCGAATCTGTGGAGATTTCTCTGGAAATCCAGGAAGATAAAACAGACGCCATTGAAGACCAGGTGGCAAGTCTTACCGAGCAGATAACCGAGTTGAAACAAGAAATAAAAGACATATATGGAGACGAAGAAGACTGGAAACGAATGTCAAAGACTTGACGGGCTTATCGCACGCCGTCAGGAGAAAAACCGATTGCAGCGTTCCAAGCTGGAGCGAACCAAGCGCTTGCGAGATGAAGCTGCCTTGACCCGACCTTTTAGAAAGTCTCCCCTGCTAGACTTCGTTGATGATTTGGTACACAGACCCCCAAATCAAGAACAGATGCGCCAGCTCAAAGAACTACTTCTAGAAGAACAGAAGGCGATCGCTAAACTCATTGCCTTAGTTGACCAGTACCTAGAGTAGCGGTCTGCCGTTCGCAAAACAGCCCAGTGACACCCGCTGCTGGGCGAGTTTTGTTTTTTGTAGATGGTAGGCGAGATCCTTCGGGAATTCTTGATTTTGCTCAACAAACACGCGGTGTGGATTAGCTGTAAATTGGATGATTTTTCGATTATCGTGCCTTACTTAATTGAGTGAAAATGAGAGCTTCTGAAACAGCCATCCCAACCAGAAACTTCCGTAAATACTACAACAACTCAAGCAACTGAGTTGGCTCCGAATCAAGAATCAGAAGACTCTCAAGAACTGTGGGAATTAGCCAATAAGCGGCTCAAGCGAATCCTGGCAAACCGATGAAGTTACTGCACGGGAGGATACTGCTACTTCACTGCCTAATGAAGCGGACAAAGTGGCAAATGAAGCTAGTGAAGCATTGCACGATAAGGATTGCAGCACTACTTCCCTACTTCCCGAACCAGAGCGATCGAAGGCATTGGCGAGGGTGATGGCGCTTCTGAGCAGTCGGGGAAGCAGTGAGTCGATACAGTAAGTGAAGTCATTGCCCTGATTCCTACTCAACCAGATAAAGCGCTTTGGTTGAGCTTAAAATTACTGAGATTGGGAGTCATAGCAAGCAGCCGAGATGTGTTTGGCTGTGGTACGGGAGGTAAAGCATTCCAGAAAGCGAAAGACTGGTATCGCGTCCTGGAGTCAACCTTTGGAAAAATTGTGGAATAGCATGAAATTTTTGTGGCAACAACTCGATAAAAGAGACGAACTTATAGAGAGTTATCGCCAAGCTTTAGCAGCCTATGCCGAAGCAAGAGAATTGGAGCGATGTTAGTTGTTACGGACACCTGAAATCGAGGCGGTAGAAAGGCGGTGGAGACGGCCCAGACTCCGCTATTGAAAGTGTTAGATTGCAAGCTGCTGCCAGAGATGTAAACTTGAGTAAAATCTAGATACAATAATAGTTAGGGTGCCTGGTTTAAAACAATCCCATTGGCTGCTAATTTATCTGTACCGTCATGTTTTACGAACCGCCGCAACTTCAGGGTAAAATCAGAAACATTAAGCGGAGCACCAACAAATTTAATTCGACAATTGGGACTGGTCAGATATTCATGAGCGAACGCTTGGTGTATGATGGCGAACTGCGTGAGGTTCGCACGCGAAAAGAAGCGATTGAGGTTGCCTTGCGAATAGCAAAACAAATCAAAAAAGAAGCTTTGCTGCAAATTGAATTAAAAGCTGTAGGCGAGGAACTCTATGTCAAATGGGTTGATTTGGAACTCGTTAACGGTGGTAGCGAATACTGTGCCGTTTTCATAAAGGAGTGCAGTAGTTTGCTGTGAAACCTGCTTCATCTCAAGATGTTCAAGCAGTATTAGAGCACCTAAAAACGCTTAAATTAAAACGTGTTCTGATAGATTGCGGATATGTAGATCCAGACTGGCAATCAGAACTCTAAAATTCTCTGCACGCGATCGCACCGCTCGGCACGCACAGAATTAGTGAATAGGGCGAATGAGTAAATTTTGGCCCGTCTTTTTTGAGCTGCGAGTTTCGCTCCTGGGCTACAGGTAAGGCTTTTGACGGAATTGTCACCCCTCAACCTCTGCGGTGAACAATCGCAAGCGCGGTTCCCGAACAGAGGAGGGGAGTGCTGCCACTCCTTTCAAGTCTACCTCTCGGCTTTACCCCAGAAACCGGCTTTCTTGCTGCGATCTCTAGTTTCGGAGCGGCGATTTTTCCGAGTTTCCCGGCATATAAGCGTAAATCCCACCCTCCTGTGTCTCAAAAATCCGTCTTTCTGCTGAAGCTACAGCCCTTTGGCGAGCTAGAATATGTAAGTTAGTGCTTACATTAATTGAGATGAGTAGAACGAATCGAAGTGCAGCAGAAACCCGCGATCGCCTGTTGAAAGCCGCGATTGAAGTTTTCTCTACAGAAGGCTACGTTGGAGCGACAACTCGTGAAATTGCTCGTGTTGCAGATGTGAGTGAAGTCACTTTGTTTCGCCGCTTTCAGAGCAAAGAGCAAGTGTTGAGTGCGGTTGCCCGCCACATTACAGCATTGCGGACGGAGGCGTTGGCGCATCAAGAGGAATGGACTTATGACCTGCGCCGCGATCTCCTGCATTATGCAAAGCTCCACGACGACATGCTGGAGGAGTACGAAGCTCTATTTCGGATGTTTATTGGTGAAGCTCACCGGCATCCGACAGAAGCACTGGAGGTGCTTCAGCAATCATTTTTACCGCTGCGTGAAAAACTAATTTCCTACCTACAAACCTGTGTTGAACGCGGCAGTATTCGTCCGAATGTTGACCTGCCGCTGGCAGTGGATCAATTGACTGGAATGCTGCTGTCTGGTATGATTCGCCGCCATGTTTCTCAAGTAAACCGGGGCTACAGCCGTAAGGGATACATCGAAGGGTGCGTGGATTTATTTGTGCGGGGAGTCAGCACAGCAGCGTCTTCTGTAAGTCGTACTCCGTCTCCAGAATGAAAGTTCCTGACAATTTTCGTATGAATTTGGCATTTTCGGATTGAAGCACCCTAAGCCGTTGCGGTGGTGCAAAGCACCTGCCGTGAGCGATCGCAGAAGTAGAGACGAAAGATGGAACGCCCTCAAATACAGAGTCATGCAACTGAACCAGATTCTATGGATATTCGGGCTTTTACCGAGTTGGAAGAGTCTGAGCCTCAAGACCAACAAAACGCTCAACAAAACGCTCAACAAAAGCGAGCAAAACCATTAAAAAAATTGAAACAATCTGCCAGCGATGCAGCCGGGTACGTGGAGGGACCGCTCAAGTGGGCGATCGCCCTGACGGCTTCTCTGGGAGCCATTCTAGAAGTCATTGATACCAGCATTGTGAACGTTGCTTTAACAGATATGCAGGCGACATTAGGCGCAACCGTGACCGAAATTGCTTGGGTCGTAACGGGTTACGCGATCGCCAACGTTGTGATGATTCCGCTCTCTGCTTGGTTGGGGGACTTCTTCGGCAAGAAAACCTACTTTGTCTTTTCAATGATCGGGTTCACAGCAGCCTCGGTCTTATGCGGTTTATCCATCAACCTGCCGGTGCTGGTGGTAGCTCGAATTCTTCAAGGCTTGTGCGGAGGCGGACTGTTGGCCAAAGCGCAAGCGATTCTGTTTGAAACTTTTCCCCCTGCGGAACAGGGGTTAGCGCAGTCGGTGTTTGGAGTTGGGGTGATTTCAGGTCCGGCTATTGGTCCCACGCTAGGTGGCTATCTGACCGATACGTTAGGCTGGCGCTGGATTTTCTTTATCAATTTGCCCGTCGGCATTGTGGCTGTCATCATGGCGATCGTGTTTCTCCGACCTGACTCGAAGCAACACGGACGGAGCCAGCAGAAAGTGGACTGGACAGGAATTGTACTGCTGTGTATTGCGGTAGGTAGTTTGCAAGCATTTTTGGAAGAAGGGGAAAAAGAAAACTGGTTTGAATCGGGTTTCATTGCGCTCCTGGCGTTTGTGGCGGTTGTGGGGCTGTTTCTGTTCATCTGGCGAGAACTCAGCACAAAAGCACCAGCAGTTGACTTGCGGGTTCTGCGGCATAAATCCCTGGCAGCCGGTAGCCTTTACTCTGGTATTTTGGGCATGGGGCTGTACGGAGCCTTGTTTGCTATACCGCTGTTTGCTCAAGGCGTGCTGAGATTTTCGGCAATGCAAACCGGATTTCTACTCGCTCCAGGAGCTTTAGCGTCCGCCATCATAATGGTTTTACTGGGCAAAATTTCGACTAAGGTGGATGCCCGCATTTTAATTGCGCTGGGAGCCGGTGGAACGGCAGCCGTCATGTTCGAGCTGGCAAAAATCACGCCCCAAACCGGAACTGATGATTTGTTTTGGCCCCTAATCTGGCGCGGTGCAACTACGGTTTTGATGTTTCTGCCTCTGAGTTTGGCAACATTGGGTTCCATCCCCAAAGAAGATGTATCGGCTGGCTCGGGCTTCTATAACTTGACTCGTCAGCTCGGCGGTAGTATTGGCATTGCCATTCTGACCTCATTACTGGCTCGACGAGAGGCTTTTCATCGAGCCATTTTGTTGGCAAAGTTAACGCCTTACGATCCAGAAACAACTGAGCGGCTCAGCGCACTCACTGGTTTGTTTCAGAGTCGCGGTTCTGATGCCGCAACTGCCCAACAGCAAGCCCTCGCCGCGCTCTCCCAATTAGTCAATACGCAGGCAGCCGTTCTATCCTACGCAGACATTTTTCGCTTTGTCGGCATTGTCTTTCTCTGCTCGCTGCCATTGCTGCTGTTTCTCGGCAAGGGAGGCGCTGGAGCCAAAGCACCTGCTGTTCACTAATTGCTTGATTGTAATTCTGTAGCGATTACTCTACAGCTTCCGGTTGGATAGACTTTGAGCTCGCTTGCTCCTCTACGACATCAACAATCCTGAATGTTGCCGTCCCAAAAGAAAGCCATCTCCCAAACAATTGGAAACCCTTGCAGCCAACCGACTCAAAGCCAAAATCAAGCGGGATTATCAAGAGTGGTATCGAGAAGTGGGTTTCATAGAAAGAGATAGGGTGAGTGCCGTTCTTTGGGCAAGAGAACAATTAAGGTTGTACGACGGTTATTGGTCTTTCTCCTATTAGTGACCAAACTTTCCTGATTATCGGCTTGAGTCCGACTCTATGCTCATCAAAAAACCACACTTCTATTTGAGCTTGAGGGTATTTCTCTTGCAATTCTTTGACTTTGGGCAACAACTCTTGTTTAAATTTCTTCTCTTGCTCTTGGTCGCCTTTTCGATGTTTAGCTCTCGGTTGCGGATACCAGCGGATTCGGATCGGATACATTGTTTCATACCGATTCCAGAGAGCACTCCATAATATCCCAGTCAATGCCATCATCGGGGAACAGCGACAACTGCCCCGGCGATACGTTGGACTGACCCCGGTTGTGATAAGAAAGGTGGCAGGCAGTACACAGGGCGACTAAGTTTTCGAGGCGGTTGTCCTCCGGTATCCGATTGCGATGATGTACCGTCAAAGTCAAAGAACAACGCTCAGATTTAGTTAAGCCACTTTGTTTGCCGGGTCTGAGGCACTGTTGGCGGCACTTAGCGCAGCGCCAAAGAGCGCTTTCTTTCACCGAGAGCGCAATCTCTTGCCAGTTGTCGGGATACCTCTTTGGTTTAGGCATAGCGGTAAAAGCTCATCTTTCTAAAATATGGCGATCGCTTTTGTTGCCATTACTTAGAATAACGCCTCATCCGGGCATAAAAGCGATCGCGCAACGGCTGATTTACTTATCCGACACAATCAAGGTAGAGGAAGCCGATCGCCCAAATTCTTCGGGAGCGTATTGTAAATGAGCTTCTGCGCCTGGCCAGAGGTAGATGCCGGGAGTGACAGAACGGACGAGATAGTGTAGGCTGTAGGCTCCGGGTTCGAGGCGATCGCTATAGGCGACAATGCGATCGCGATACATCGTTTTATACCCAATTTGCCAGCTATCACCTCGAGCTTCCACCGCCTTTGTAGAAGTTTGGAAACTGTTATCAATTGCCTCTAAACCAGCAGGTAGCTGGTCAGTAATTACCACATGATCTACAGGACGATCTGCGATAATTTCCAAACCGATATCAAACACTTGTCCAACTCCCAAAGTCAGCGGTTGAGGAATAGAAAGTTGCTGCTTTCCTAATATTTTATCCTGACCCGCTGACCGAATTTCTCGCACTACTCGCAACCCGTTTAAGCGTCCAGGCTGATTTCCCTGCAAACGATAGCCGTAATTAACTACATAGTGCAGAGTACCTTGACCAGATTTTTCAACTATTAAATCACCATTGCGCGGTAATTGATCTGTAGCTACAATGATAAATTGACTGGGATTGCGGTAGCCATCAAATTGAATTGAATCTAAGGTTTTACCCGCTAATTTTACGGTAGCTTGAAACTTGGGTGGTGTAGGTTGAGTTTCGCTGTAATCTACTAAAGCTGCAAGTGCTTCTGAGTTGTCATAAGTGCTTTGCCAAGTGCCATGTCGCCGCAGATTTAGGAGACTTTGCAATAAGCGATCGATATCTTCCGCCTTGCTTTTTTGAGCGATAAATAGTCGCAAAGCTTGAGATTGAATAGCGGTAGGAGATGCTATCCAGCTTACATTTTGAGGCAGATTAACCGTAGCTCTACGACCAGTGATATAGATGTTTTTTTGCAACTCGTCAGTCAGCAATTTAGACTCATCTTGCCAGTCTTTGAACTGCGATAGATAACGGGCTAGCTCAATTTGAGTGACTAGATTATATTCACTTCGCTGCTGATAGATATCTGCGATAAAGTCATTGCGTTTTTCGCCTAATTCTGCTAAGGCAATCAGAGATGATAGCCTTACCTGATTCTTGCAAATTTGCTTTTGGCAAAACTCATATTGTCCGGGGTCAGCAAGAGTTTTCTTCAAGTAGTCTCTCAGGCGAGACAGCATCCCAGCATTGACTGTATTGGGAAAAGCCTTAGATGCAGATGCGATCGCACTTGCAGTATAAGGTGTCAAAAATGGATCGGATTGTGCTTGTCCGGGATAAGAAGCAAAACCGCCATCTGATTGCTGAAGTTTTGATAGTTTTTCAAGTGCAATCGCCGCGGCTTTACTTGGGTTAAAATCTTTCAAACTTTGAGCATACTTTTGAGAAAGAGTTTGCAAATTAGCTGCAATTAATAACTGACTAGCTACTGGTTCCAAAAATGGTAATTGTTCATCCTGCAAAACTTGTTTCGCCGGTGCAATAATTTCTGGTATCAATGTACTAGCTAGGGAAATCTCCAAACCGCCGACACCTGACACCACATTTTGATCGACCTTCAGCGGAATTTTTACCTGATTTACAGTTGTCCCTGCTTCCACAACATTTTCTGTAACTTCTAAAGATTTCACCTCTAAAGGTACTTCAAACGCATCCACATTCCCATTTAATTGTGTGGCAAATTGAATTTTAGAGTCACCAGCATTACTCGCCAAAATGGGGAAACGATAAACATGAGTTCCCGACTCAACCTGAGTTTTTAGATTCGCCGACATTGGGGTATTACCTTCAAATTTTACAGCCCCGGCCACTTGACCATTAATTGTCAGATTGCCTTTTTGCTGAGTATTGTTAGTAACAGATAAGCCAGCTTGAATGCGATCGCCGGGACGCGCAAACTGCGGCAAAATTGGATGAGAAATCAGCGATTTAGTGGTAATAAATGTCGCCTCTCCCTTGCCAAAATCTAAATTGCCATCAGTAGCAACAGCCATCACACGCCAAGTTGTTAAGTCGTCAGGAAGTTTGAATTTAACACTCGCTTTCCCATTAGTATCTGTAACAACAGAACCATTGTAGTAAGCCAAAGCTTGAAAATCTTTGCGGACGCGAGTATTTGCTGCACCTGTAGAGAATCCACCGCCATAACCCCAACCTTTTGCCAGCGGCGAGGCCATATTTTCTAATACTACATTCTGTCGATTATCGTTGAAGCGGGTAGAAATTGACTGTTCAGCATAGACAGTTTTTACCAAATCAGGCGGGCGATATCCAGTTAGTTGCAGCACGGCTTCATTGACAACCATAACTGTAAATTGTCCCTTGATTGGCTTCCCCTGATTGTCTTGCAATTGCAGTTGTATAGTTTCCTCTGCACCGGGTTGTAATTCTTTTTTCTGAGGAGTAACTTGGACTTTCAAGTATTTAGCATCTAAACTGGTTTGAAAAGGAGCAAAGCCAATTTTTACCAGTTGTTCTAAACTTCCAGGTTCCAACTCTTTTAAACTCTTGCCTTGGCGGACTAGCACAGCTTCTACCGCTGCATTTGGCAACATTTCTGGCGTTACTTGGAACTGGATTTGAGGAGCACCACCCTTAACTTTAGTAACAGTTTGGTAGAGAGTTTTATCGCGGACAACTGCAAAGTATAACTCTGCTTCTGGATAAGGCGATTGAATTAAAGCTGTTGCCGTTTCACCTGGTTGATAGTTTTTCTTATCGAGTTTGACTTCCAGGCGATTATTATCGTATCTGTTACCCCAGTTTACAACATTTTCGCCTGTTGCCCAAATCTGCAAATCAGTGGCAGTTACTTCATTATTAACATCAACAAAATTAGCTCGAATGCGGTAAGAACCAGATTCAGGAGGATTGAGGGATACTGTTTGAGGATTGCTGCCAGATTTTACCTCGATTTTTGCTACTGTTTTGTATTCGATTTGATTGAGAGGATTGCGACTACCTTCAACTACTTGAGTGACGCTGCTGTAGTTAATTTTTTGCAGTTCAACGCGGACTTTTTGACCTTCTAGTAGTTTTCCTGTAGGATCTGTAACGATGAGTTGAATGGGTAAAGCTTTGCCTGCATCGGCAACGAAATTAGTCTGCAAACCAATTAGGCGATTACTGGGTAAAGCAGTAAATGTTTGAGAATCTGATACAGACAAATTTGAAACATCCGAGACTTCGATATCTACTCGATAATTCATCGGATAGGGCAAATCTTTGCCGACTGTAAATGTTTGATTGCCTTTACCGCTAGCATCTAATACAGAATTTTGTTGCAGCACATCGGTGGGAACGTTCGGGCTTTCTTCTGGCCAAAACCACTGCCGCCCAAAGGCGAATTGTTCCCAACCTTTCGGGGTAAATTCTGCTTGGCGGCGAGTGACATAATATTTGGCTTTTCCGCCTTCCAGTGGCGAACCAAACAGATAATTACTTTGAGCATTCGCCTCGATTTTATCGTCAATCAGTGCAATTTTTTTATTAAGGCTTAAATCTACCTTAAAATTGGGTGGTTTGAATTCAGCAATCCGAAATTGACCGGAAATTTCCGCTCCGCTTGCTCCTTTAGCTAGAATAGAATAGTAGCCTAAAGGTCGATCGCTGTCGATGGGCAATTTGAAAGAAAATGTGCCAAAATCATTAGTTGTATGAGTGCCCAAATCAGTTTTAGTACCGCTTGGAGTTTGCAGCGTGACTGCATAACTAGCATTTTTGTCTTGCTTGATAACTCCATTTTGGAGATAGTAGGCAGTTCCCGTAAACCAAGCTTTTTCCCCTGGTTGATAAAGTTGTCTGTCTGAGAAGATTGTACCGCGCGATTGGGGCTTGTTACTGTTCCAAGTGTCTCCCTCAATGCCGTAGCCATAAGCACCGCTATATTCTTCAGTTCTAGCAAATGCCCAGTCTTTGTTTTCGCGGGCAATGACTAATAATTTTGGTGCTTTTTCAAATCCGCCCGATTGAGATTTAATACACTTCTCTAAATTCTTACGGCTTAGCATTAATGCACCGTTATTGTCAGTTTTACCTGTTGCACAAGGAGTAGGTTGAGGGCTAAATTTTGCCTCTAATTGGGATTCATAAATCTCGACTGATGCTGCTACTGGGGAACCGTCATCGAGATGGTGTACTCGAATCAAACCTGACTCTGGGAACCACTGGGTAAATACTCCCAAATTAGTCAACTGAACTAAGCCGTAATTGGCAGGTTCTCGCCATTGCTGTTTACCTTTTTCATCCGAGTAAAGATTGGTGCGTGCTTGCACTCCATAGGCAAGCATTCCTGTTGCCGAACCTAGCTTTTCTCGCAAGGGAACTGTTATGTCATTTGTCTGATTTTTTTTACCTGAAATTCGGAAAGTTTGCCACTCCGAAGGATTGGAAAGTAAATCATTTCGCTCCCCCCTGGGATCTGCGTCAGCATTATAAACTAAATCAGTGGGTTGAACGACTTTATAAGCTGCTTTGTACTGGGATTCTGGCAAATTTACTGTGGAAATATTCAGTTGTAAGTCCTTACCTGCTGGAAAAATATTTAACCCTGTCGGTGTCCAAATTTCGCCCGAGACATCGCCTGTTTCATACTGTAATGTGACTGGTTTACCCAAGGTTTGACCGAATTTATCTTTGAGGTTAGCACCAATAGTAATAGTATATTGTTGTGCTGGTTCTAAACTCCAAGGATTGAGACTAACCAAGGATTCATTATCATAGGCTTGAACAAGTGTAGGAGATTTTTTAGGTGGGGGATTAACGGTGATATTTTCCTGCGCTGAATCAGCGATAACACCGTTATTAAATTGTAACTGACCGCTGCCTTTTACGAATCGCCCATAAGTACCGCCAGCATCGGGCTGTCCGAAAAAATTAATAGCTTTAAATGCCAAGGGTGAATAAGTTTCTACCTGGCTGACGAATGGTGTTTCGCTGGGGAGATTGCCGCGAAGGGGTAGCAAGCCAGAGTCAAATTGTAGGCGGTACTGAGTGGCTTTTTCTAGTGTTTGTTGGGGAACTATGGTATAATTAAAAGCGCGAACAGATGGATCGAAGTTTTCTTCTGGAGTTTGCTGTTCTTTTGATTCTGCCTCTGATTTTGCTAACTCTACTTTAACAGGCACTGTTTTTGTCTGTCCCTCTGGAATTAGTTTCAAATGCTGTTGCACAGAAGCTAAATCTAATTCTACATTTGATGTGAATTTCAGAGTAGGCTTTAAATCAATGGGTTGGAATTCTGAATTCTCTGGCTTAGAAGTTGGTAAATTTGACAGTTGGATGGGTTCTGTGTTAAATGTCCAAGCTAAATCTTTGTCGAGGCGGTGATTTTTTAAATCGGTTAAACCTGCTTTGATGGCGATTTGAATGCGAGTAGCTTTGGGTAATGCTTGTTCGGGTTGAAATCCGACCATGCGCGGGGTTAAAAAACGAAATTTACCGGGAATAGTAGGTTGAATTTCAAATAGTTTTAGTTGACTTTGCTGTTCGGAACTGTCAAGGCTTGCAACTGGAATTAATGCTTCTTTAAACCGAATCCGAATTTGGTTGAGAGGTTCAGCTTTTCCAGTAGGGCTAATTTCTTCAATCCAGTCTACCAGTTGCGGAGAAATTAGGGGAGCAACTGAGGGAAGTGCCTCATTTTTTGAGGATTTATTCGTGACTCCACAGGTTGTTATTGCCAGCGCGAGCGTGAAGACAAGTACCGCACCGATCCATTTTTTAAATTTCATAATTGATATCTTTTTTACGGATACTTGATCTACAGTTGACGCGATCGAGTTTCCAGATAAATTTATTAATTTTTTAACTCAACCACAGCCAGGAGTCTAGCCTTTTTCACAAAAATGAGGTAGACGAGATTCTCTGAATATCGGGACTTTCAAGCCTTATTACATTAGTCCTGGACGCAATTGTCACAATTGGTAAGGTGCGTCAGTTCCCGAAACTCTGAATCATCGTTCAAAAAATGCACAGCCACGCACCCTACAGTTTAACTTTCGTATGCCAGTTGCGTAAGCCCTGTACAGACCTCGTGTACCTGAGAAAGGCTATATCAACAGGGTAAGCTCATCTAATTTGGTATAAATTGTACTTGACAATGATTCAAATGAGTGTTATTAAGTCAAGTCGCTA
>NZ_JAUBPE010000124.1:0-13186 GCF_036700565.1 Microcoleus pseudofavosus SVA1_A4 | reverse complement strand
ACAAAAACCCTTGTTTTGCCCTAAAACCCTTGCCAGACAAGCGTTGGAGCCGCAAGTTTTTAGACCTGAATCCTTACATATTTTTTATCTTAATCCTTACCCCTAACTTTCCTTCAGTCCTGTCGTATGGTACTCTGGCTGCTTAAAAACTGTCTGAAGTATTGGTAAGTTACTGTTTCCTAATTTGGGTAACAAACACCAGTATAATGGGATGGCTATGCGCTGCCAGAGCAGGGCGATCGCGAACAGATTGACACACCCCCATTGACTGCGGTCGATCGCAATTGATAAAGTTTGTCCGACAGAGCAATAAGTTGTTAACCAATAAGTGATTAATGGGAACCAAATCAGTGCGATCGTTGTTTTTCCTACTGGATGGGGTGCGTTCCGTTGCCGCCACTATGCAAAAGGCGAGCCAGAACCCACCCTTGTGGCTGTACGGCGCGCATGCCATAGTTGCCCTCCCGATTCAGTTAGCACTCTACGGCTGTGTGAGGGTGGTTTCTGCGATTAACACTCCGCTGGCCGTAAAGGCAAAAACCCGTTATGGTTCCGAAATGATATGCTGCCTACCTGATGGCATTCAGACCTGCATTTTTCTCTACGGGGTCTGGGAACCCGACATATCGGCCTTTATCGCCTCGGAGTTGCACCCCGGAGACACTTTCATTGACGTCGGAGCGCACGTAGGCTATCACTCTGTCCTGGCGTCCCGCGCCGTCGGCTGCGATGGGAATGTCGTGGCACTCGAAGCCTCGCCAGAGACGTTTGCCGTGCTTGAAAATAACCTGTCCCTTAATCCAGACTGCAGAAACGTCCGGGCACTAAATGTCGCGGCTTCGGAGCGGACAGGAATGATTCCCTTTTACCTCGGACCCAAGGGCCTGGGAATCGAGGGTTGGTCCACAACAGTCTTACGGGACTCATTTCGGCAGCGTTGCACAGTTTCTGCAGGTCCGCTATCCTCGCTACTCACCGAAAAAGAACTGCAAACAGCCAAAATCATCAAGATTGATGTCGAAGGAGCGGAAGCCGAGGTATTGAGAGGCCTCGTTCCTTCTCTCGGATTGCTCCGCCAGGATGTGCAGCTAGTCATCGAGCTCAGTCCGTCACTGTGGCCAGCAGCCAGCCGGGAGCAGAATATGACTTGCGAACAGGTTTTAAGTCCGCTGCTTGATGCCGGGTTCCGCCCTTACCACATTAAGAACAACTACGCTCCCTGGAGGTTCCTTTATCCGGAGCGAATCTCGCGTCCCGTGCAAATCCGCGGACCGATTCGGGTAAGCAGCGTGACAGGACAGATTGACCTCGTGCTATCCAAAAAGGACGCCGACCGACTATGAAGCAATCCTACGTCACTTTCCCAGACCAAATTCAGTTGGAGTGTCCTAACCGGGAGGAGGCGCTTGCGATTTACGAAGACTGCAAATTTTATTTCCAGCATGGTGTGCGCCTGAAACCAGGAGCCACGGTGATAGACGCAGGAGCGCACGTCGGCGTGTTTGCCGGCATGGTTGCGACAATGTGCAAGGGGAGCGCAACAATCCATACATTTGAACCCATTCCACAGACCGCATCCATGCTCCGCCGCAACGTAGCACGTATGGCGCCGGTCCGCGTCCACGTATATGAATGCGCGCTGGGGAGCATGGAAGGGAAACTTGAATTTGCTTATCATCCGGAAACACCGATGTTGTCCAGCGCTTTTCCGGAAGAGACTACGGCTGAATATTTGAAACTCCGTGAGACGCTGATTCGGAATTCCAGCGGTATTGATACCCCGCCGCGCCTGAAGGCGCTGGGCGTGATTCCTGTGTTTCTCCGGCGGGTAGTTCTCGATCGCACTCTGGGCTGCCATTTCCGGTTTGAGCGCGTCATCTGCCCGGTGCGTCGGTTGGCGGATGTGATATCCGAAGAAGCGATCGCGAATATCGATCTGCTAAAGATTAACGTTGAGAAATCGGAAGAACTTCTATTAGCCGGGCTCGATAGTTGCTGGTCTATTGTTCGCCAAGCAGTCATTGAAGTACACGACATCGACGGACGCTTGCAGAGAATTGAGAGCTTGCTTCGGCAACAGCGATTCGGGACGGTTAGCGTTGGCCAGAGCGACATCATGAGAGGCTCAGAGGTTTACTTGGTTTACGCTCTGCGGTGACGGCGCCCTCGCCCTCGCCGTAAATACCGTTTCGATCGCATTGGCTGCGGCAACAACGCCTCCAGCTTGAAGAATTTCTTGTCGCAGCGCATCTGCCTTAAGCTGGATACCTTTCTGCTCGAGAACGCTAGAAATCGCGGTTTGCAGTCGCCCGGTAGTGGCTTTACCTGGTGGCACCACTACACCAGCGCCTGCCCAAGCCACGCGTGCAGCTATCGCGGGCTGATCGCTGGCGAGTGGAATAGCAACGAGCGGGCATCCGTGGGAAAGGGCCTCCATTACTGTGTTAGCGCCTGCGTGGGTGACGGCTACCGCCGCCCGTGCTAGTAACGCAAGTTGGGGAGCGTAGGGAACGGTTAATGGATCGCCCGGCAGTCCTATGGTTTTGCCGTCATTCGTCCACTGCCCTAGGCTGACCACCAATTGTACTGGCAGGCTGGCGCACGCACTTGCGATCGACTCCAAAATGTGCCATTTCGCGGTGTGCAGTGTGCCCATAGATGCGTAGACAATCGAGCGTCCGTCCAACTGTTCCCAAGGAAACGGCGCCTCGTTTGGGCGTTCGTCCAGATAAGGTCCTGTGTAAAACATCGGCCGCTTCTTTGTGCCGCGCGGGAAGTCAATCCCCTGAGTCAGGTTATTGATGGTTCCCAGAGGCGAAATACACTCTTCCCAACTTCGGATGTTAGGGAGTCCACGGGTTTTCCGAAATTCGTTCGTTTGGGAAACGATCGGGGCCATCATGGAAGCGAAAACTCGATGTCCCAAACGATTTCTAATACGCCGGACGGCAATCCCTTCACCGGGGGTCCAAGGCAGGAAAGGAGGGGGTGTCTCGCCCGATTCGTCGCCCTCAAGGTTGAGAGCGTTGCAGATTGAAATGTAAGGGACTCCGGTAAGATCGGCGATCGTCCTGCCTTCTGTCTGGCACTGATCTACAAGTAACGCGTCCAAGCCCAAAGATTCTACCGCTGCGGCGCCATCACGGCAAAGAGCGCGAGACATCGTTCCAGCCCAGTCGATTCCCTTGCGAATGGTCAGGAGATTAACATTTCGGATGGTGTTCAGATAAGAATCCAGAGCTCCAGGTGGAAACTCTGCGGTTCCAATCGCGAAAAAATCGACGTAACCGTTTGAAGCATGGCGGGCGACATCAGTAATGCCAAGCAGATATACATCATGTCCGCGCCGTCGCAGTTCGCGACCGATGGTCATCATCCCGTGCAGGTGACCGGGAACTGGAGGGCAGATAATACCGAAACGCATTCTGTGGCTTCTCTCCTTATTACAGACTACAAACTGAATATTATGCTGAGAGCTGCGCCTCCGCCTCTTGTTTCACCTCTTCTGCGTGGGCAAAGATACCTTTTTCTTCATCCTGGTTGTTGAAGAATGTGACAACAGCATCGTAGCCACTTTTTGCCAGTCTCTTCTTGTCTTGCATGCTGATTTTGAAGTTAGTGGGTGATATGTTAAGGGTATCAACACTCACGGTTCGGAGTTTGTTCCTTGCACTTATCCGCATGGTAGAGACTGACTCAAACAAGCTTTCGACATACTCTTGCATATCGAAGGGCTTCGCCAAACCAACAGGGCTGAATCCAGTCTTCAGACTGATGCCGAGCGTTTCTTCATTAAATCCTTCCTGCGGGACGAAGGGAGGATAATCAAAAGTCCAGAGCGGGTAGGGTAGTATTATGCCACCATCGACGTAAAAGTGATCGTCGGGGATAGAGTCGGGAAATCTCCATGCTTGGAAAAAAAACGGAATAGACATTGAAGCCCGAACAGCGGCAGCAATTTGGGTGTCGGGTGTACTTCGGTAGGAAAACTCCCGCAGCCCTCGAGCAGTAAGGTCGGTTGCGAAAACGTAAAGATCCGCGTAACCCCCGTTTACTAGATCCTCGAATGTAGCGGTTTTCGTCAGCTTCCTGGCGATGATTTCCTGCATCCACTTATAAAAAAAGTCGCCGGCATAATAGCCATAATTCCGCACAACATTCAAAATACTGGTGGGATCGGTGAAATTTGAGAAGTCTAAATTGAGCATAATTTCCTCAATTTCCACCGGAGTAAAACGTAAGGCGATTAGTGTACCCACGATCGCCCCAGCCGATGCCCCTGCGACTCTCTCAAGGTTGTTGAGAGTTCCTCTTTCGTCCATTGCCTGAACCGCTCCTACATATGCGGTTCCTAGAACGCCACCGGCCTGCAGCGCGAGGTTTTTGTAATTATATTTGCTCATTAGTGGCAACTCCTTCGTATTTTTTTTTGGAAATCCGAGCTATTTTTTGCTAGCCCGGAAGTGTATTTGTTTGCGCTTCGCCCTGCCTAATAGCCACGCAGATTTTACGACAATAAGTAGTTGTATTGCACAAAGCGAATAATATGCTGGTTCGATTGTCAAGCCTACCTTTTAAACTTCTCTAGGGACAGATTAAAGATCGACCAAAAGAGAATTTTATGGCAGATATGCTTTATCAAAGAACTCTTGGGAGTACCTGCTCAAACAACGGCTACTTATCCGACAATTGTTGTTTTAGCAATAGTTGCCACAGGCTCTGAAATGACAACGAAAACTGGCACTGCATTTCTTGCAACAGTTCCCTGCGCTTTCATTTGATCTACAGCCTTACGCACGCTGTCATAGATTACACCCTGCCCTTGACTCAAAAATTCATCAAGGGCTTGGTTGGTTTGCGGCTCCATCTCGATGATGATGGGAGGTGGCGAAACTTCTGTGTAACCTGCCGTTCCTGTTTGGTTAGGAATGTTTCCTTCCGGTATAGGAACTGTCTCTTGTTCCCCTGTTGTAGGGAGGGTTATAACTTGTTGTGGGATTATTTCAGCGACAAGGTCGCGATCGGCATTTAGCTCAGCAGCACCCACTTTTAGGGGGGAGATACTCCAAACTGCGTCACCGTGAATGATGCCATGATTAGCGTGACTGCTTTTGTCGTAGACCATTGTCCCAGATCCCTCATTCAGGGGCCAATAACCAACCAGATTTGGTTCGTCTCCCACCAAGCGGTAGGATTTACCTGCCTGAATTGCCACTGCTGTTCTGGCTTTACTCCAGATCCGAATCTCAGCCAGTTGCCCGTGAAAATACTCGTCACGCGCTTCTGCTTTACGACCAATCTCAAGACTACCAATGGCCAATGTGGCTGGCAATTCCCCCTCTACGGTTTGTACCAGTTCGCCATTGAGGTAAAAATAGGCCGTATTTAAAGCATCAAAAACAACGGCCAGGTGATACCACGTTCCGGGTGTCAGTTGGGCAGTAGCAGTGTAATCCTGAAGCCAGTAGGTGGTGAACAGCAAGGAACTGCCTACCAAGCCATAGCCAAAGCCCGGAAACTTGGAGCCTATCCGCCGATAGCCTTCCAGGGTTTGGGCATTAAACCACGCCTCAACGGTGAAGTTGTTGGTTAAACTTAAGCCACTGTGATGGGGAATGTCGATGTAATTAGTCTGTCCGTCAAACTTGAGAACGGCAGTCTCGATCTCAACTTCCCACTCATTGCCCACGCCCGTACCCCAGGTGGTCGCTCCCTGTTGAGTATCGGGACGGTGTAAATAATCTCCTTTCCAAGACTTTAGTTTGATTTTGTTGCCAGCGATCGCCTCAACCGTCCACTCATTGCCTTCACCTGTAGTCCAGCTAGTTACACCTTGCTCAGAATCGGGACGATGTAGATAATCCCCTTTCCAGGACTTGAGTTTGATTTTATTGCCAGCGATCGCCTCAACCGTCCACTCATTGCCTTTACCTGTGTTCCAGGTAGTCACACCTTGAGGCGAATCGGGACGGTGTAAATAGTCTCCTTTCCAGGACTTTAGCTTGATTTTGCTGCCCGTGGGTAGATTTACGGCTGGATCCATTTCTGTTGGCGCTTTTGCAGATTGGACGGGTCGCGTGTAAATCCCCAATCGCACCAATCCATTTTGATGGCTGCCATAAGCGCCGAAGAAGCCAATAATTTCAGAACCTTCCGGCGCGACCAGTGTAAACGGCTCTACCTGCTTTTGAGCATTACCCCCACCAAATACCTGAGATTGATTGCCTTGATGGGTGTGAAACTGGAGACTGATAATCTCTTCTCTAGGATAGCCCGGAGCCTGCGCGCCCCAGGTTCCAGAGACGGAGGTGAGATAATCTCCTGGGGCTAAAGGAAAGGCATTAAGACTTCCTCCTCCCCCGCCAAATGCCTCGGAATCATAAGTTTCAGCAGGATTCGTTGCCGGATTTTCATACTGAACTTGAATCTTGTCTACGGCCCAACCACTACTCAGGCTGATACTGTGAATCTTCGATGCAGTGGCTCCGGTTTTGGGTTGAATGGCAAAAGCAGTGGCGGCGATCGCGCAGCCTGCAGGACCTATTTCTGTAATCATAGGGGTATGAGATGCTTGGGTTGGCGTTCCCGGTGAACTGGGTAGTTCCTTGTTTTCTGGTTGGCTGGGTGTAGCATCCACAATCGACAGAGTGGAGGGTTCCCAACTGGGATTTCCGTGAATGATACCATGATGGGCATTGTTTGTTTTGTCATGTGCGATCGCGCCCGATCCTTCGTTTAACGGCCAATAGCCCACCAGTCCCGGTTCATTACCCACAAGACGATGGGATAGATTGGACTGGATTTCTGTCTGGGAAAGCGCTTTATTCCAGACACGAGCTTCCGCAATTTGACCTTTAAAGAGGTATTGAGAGAGATGAGACCCAATTAGGAGGGTGCGGTCTGAGGGAGTAAACGGTGGCACATCACTGGCTTGGCTGACTAGATGACCGTCTCGATACAAACACATGACTTTTGTCTGGCTATCATAGGTAACAGCCACATGGATCCAAGTATTAGCTGGGCTGGCGCTGGAATCTTTCACAAGCCCCCACTGACCGTTATGTCCAGATGCCAGGCATCCGCCATTGGGCATAAATAAAGCATGGTTATGCCCAGAGAGGATGTTGTTGTGCTGTGCTAGCGGTTCAGCGAGCTTCACCCAAGCTTCTTTGGTATAGGAGTTGGTGACAATCCCATCAGGACAGGTGATGAAATCATCTTGACCATCAAAGGTCAGCGCGTATTTAATAACAGCAGCAGATTGTACAGTTGATGCAAGGGGATTGGGGGCAACATTGGGCGGAGCAGTTGCGGATTGGCTCTGGACATTTGAGGATGCAGTTGGTGGAGAAGAGCTTTCTTGAACAGAGGGAGATAGAGATACAGTGCTTTCTAAAGTCCACCAGTCGCCAACGTTCTTGGCAGTCGTAATGTAGCCAGGATTGCTGGTATCAGCAATTAGATTTTGATCACTGTAAGAACAGTTGGTAAGGTAGATCCGATCGTCGTAGAGAATGGGGCCTGCCTTACCAGAAACGTTGGCGATCGTCCAGCTTTGTTTATCTTCGTCGTAGCCATCTTGCCAATAGTAGCAATTACGACTACTAAATGCCCCCAAAATGTCATTGTTCGCGGCTACGGATTCTGTGGTTCTGATTTTGATCCGACTTGGCGAATTTACCGCTTCACCCTCACGTCCCCCGACCAGTTGCAGCACCACTTTTCCCGTGTTGCCTAACAGTGGATAGTTGTACTTCCCGCGATCGAGCGCAACCAGGTATCGGTCGCTCATATGCTTGAGATAAAAGGTGTCACCAAATTTAACTGTATTATCGGTTACGGTGTTTGTCGAAGCTGTTTTTTTTGCTTTTGCTATTGGGATTTCTTCGTTTTCAGGTTGGCTGGGTATAGCATCAATAAGGGACAGAGTGGAGGTTTCCCAGATGGGATTTCCATGAATTGTGCCATGATTAGCATTGTCGGTTAAATCGTTGGCGATCGCACCTTCTCCCTCGTTCAACGGCCAATAACTCACCAGCCCCGGTTCATCTCCGATTAAACGGCGAGACATATTCTGTTGAATCTCTGCTTGGGTACGGGCGCGATTCCATAACTGCACCTCAGCCAGTTTACCTGGATAGAATTGCGAACTCAAGGAGCAACCCAGTCGCGCCTTTGCTGCTGGGGGGATAGGGATTGTCTTACCCATTTCCTGATGCCACACTTCACCGTTGAGATAGATTTTCATCTCCCCGGTAGTCGCGTTTTTGGTAAATGCCCAGTGTGACCATTTGCCCTTGCAATCAGCCGCGTTGATTTGCTTCACGAGCCGATCATAACTGTCAAAACTAGCACCTCTACTGCCACAATCAAAGTAAACACAGCTGTTATTCCAGATCAAATGGACATTCAGTATTCGTTGGTTGTTTGCAGACCATGCCTCAATTACTGAATTGTCTCTCGGTAGTGCATCTCCCCCATAAGCCCAAAAACTGCAAGTGATTTCATTGCCGGAGGGAATACTTGCTGGAGGCAACTCTACGCAGTCATCTTGTCCATCAAACACCAGCACCGATTCAATAGCAGTTTCAAGAGGCGCTTTGTTTTTTTTCTTGGATATTTTAGGCATAGCTATAGCGGTTCTCCTAAATAGATGAAATGAGACATTGAAGTAGTTGAACTACATTAAAACTTAAGCAATTGTTAAACTTTTATCAACTTGTAGGGTTTGTAGGGTGCGTCAGGGGCAGTGTTGGAACCAGAGAATAAGGGTTTCGGCTTCCGGTGCACCTTACTAATTGTGCCAGTTGCATAAGTCCTGTACATAAATGTACCTCTACCGAAGTCATAAAAACAACCACAACCAGAAGTTTTTAGTTGGTTATGGCTTAAGAGCTAAATTTGCACAACCGTGATTTCCCTGTTGCTTATCCACACCATGCCGATCTGGACGGAAATAAGCCCGCGCGGAACGCCGTCACAGTGCCTCGCTGGACTTCTCAATGCCCCCTTTAGCCGCATCAACGCCCGCCGAGGCGATATAGGTAAAGCAGAAATAGGAACAGACCAGCCCAGACTTCGAGAGCGAGCTTGGGCGCATTGTTTGCCCAGGTGGCATACTGATTTGCAGGCAGCCAACTGACCGCGAACGCGGCATGCTGGTGAAGAAATACCCAAACCGCCATAATTGCTCCGCACCACAAGATTTTCCTGAACTCGCTAGGGAGCGTTGCTAGAAATCCCCTTTCAGGTACGACATGCCTTCTGACAGCTTTCTCACGAAGCGACAACAAAGTGAGATCCGAGAGTTCAGAAAGCCGGTCTGTGAGGTACGCGAGGATCTCAACAGCGCCTGTTTGCTTTGCTCGGTTCTGCATCCGTTCAGTAGCGCTGAGGAAATAGCCTCCTATCAGGCCCATATAGTCGGCATTGGGTAAAAGATAGTTCAGCGAAGCGTCCATTAACCCCCAGGTTCGAAATACACGAAGAAGTTGCCAACTGGACGATACGCGGTTCCTGCGCATCACGGCGCCAACGGCCACACCGATAGCGCCGATCGACTTTTCGTGATAAGAGAGGCTGCGGATGTTCATCTTTGCATCCCATTGCCTGTAACACTGGATCAACTGCGCCTTGATGCCTTCGATGTTATCTGCCGGAAGCGAGTCGGAGAGCATCAAGCTGTAATCGAGAGCCCGATCGTAGTCTCCTTCGCCCAGCGCCCGCAGGCTGCGTTGGTAATAGCGCAGGAAATGCGCGTCGAGGCTGCCTACCGCTCCCAGATCGATGAGACAAATACGGCTGTCACGCAGCAGCATGATATTCCCTGGGTGCAAATCCCCGTGAAATAGATTATCTTCCAGCATCTGCCGGAAAAAGCTCTCGAATAATCGTTGACCAACCAGTGCCGGATCGATGTTGTTGAGCCGGAGGATCGTATCGAGGCGGTCTGGGTCAGTCTTGGAGGCGCGGATGTAGTCCGACATCAGAATCCCCGGCACATACTCTGTCGTCAGTATGCGCCTTCGGCTGTGGCTTGGTATTAACGTGGGAACATAAATGTCATGCTCGCGTAGCGTCCGGTCCATCCGCTCAATGTTCGCCGCTTCGTAGCGATAGTCCATTTCCTCCCGCACCATCTGTTCTATCTCGGCGCTCATTCCGTCCCAATCCAAGTAGCTCTGAAACCCGGAGTTTTTTAGCGCGGACAGCATGAATTTAATTAGGCGCAGATCCTGTCCAAAGTTCTTTTCCGCGTCTGGACGCAGAACCTTCACAACTACCATACCTTGGACGGTGGAGATCCGGGCTCGGTGCACCTGCGAAATGGATGCGGCTGCGAAGGGCTTCTCTTCAAACTCCGTGAAGACCTCTTCGAGTGGCATTCCCAGCTCTTCTTGAATCACCCGTTTTACGTGGTCGAAGGAGAATCCCCGGGAGCGGTCTTGTAGTTTAGCGAGTTCCTCGCAGACCTCTAGAGGCAGCAAGTCCAAGCGAAGAGATAAAAGCTGCCCCGCTTTGACCATCAGCCCACCCAACCTTTCAATGGCATAGCGAAGATCCCGTGAAAAATCGGTCATTAGGTTTCCCGAACCCGAGAGCCGCTTGAAGAGGTATTGGCCAAACAGCTTAGTGAATTCACTGAAAACGAAGAGCGCCCGGTTCCTGTCTAGTGAGATTGCCTGAATCTGAAGCGGGCGTTTCTCAGGCGGTAAGTCAAGGGGGATCGGAATTAAGTCAGGTTGGAGCATCGATACATCTCGAAGTTGAAACAAACGACTATAGCGCTAGCAATTATTCCCTGCGCTGACTCCGTTGGACGCATGATAAATCTCCAGTAAGCTGCTGACCGCACGCGATAGCGTAACTATATCTTAGATTACTGACGGCGGAATGACGATGAAAACTGGCACTACGGCTCCTGCAATAGTTCCCTGCGCCTTCATTTGATCTAGAGCCACATGCACGCTGTCATAGATCAGGCCCTTGCCTTCAGTAACTAATTCCTCAACGGCCTCGTCAGTTTGCGGCTCCATCTCGATGATGATGGGAGCTGACGAAGTGTTAAGCTTACCTGCTGTCCCGGCCACTTCGGCTTCTTCAATAATCGATTTTTGCATTTTTAATTACCTCCACCGAAATCATAGCATAGGTTGTCGCTGGTTCTTCCAGATTTTGGGGAGAGACCTTAAAGCTAGGGTCGGTAACCGTTCATTCATCAATGAACTCTTCGGGTTAGCTGCTTAAACAACTGTTACTCACCAGAGATATAGTTGTACTTTTCGCAGCAGTTGCAACAGAACCGATTCTTATCCAGGAACAACAGGCACCTCTCGGAGCAAGTCAGGTTCGTTATGTACAAATGTAATTTGTAATGTCCCTCCAAACTCTTCGTCTTTTAGTGTCGAGTCATTAGCAGGCATGAGTTGATCGAGGCTCTCTTGGCTCAAATGCAGACCTGTCTCTTGCAGAGTTGCAGCGAGTTTGTCCAAGTTGGCGATCGGCACCTGAAAGTTGATGCAGATTAAGATGTTCGAGTACTGGTGGAAGTCAGTAATCCAAGCTCCTGCTTGGCTAATCGCCTCACTCACATGGGCAGTCATCTGAATCCGTTCTGCCTTGGTAAACCCATCCAGGCGTAGAAGCTGTTGCTTAAACATTAAGCTAACCTCCGAAGTAAATTACCTCCAGCTTTAACTGATTGTAACCCACATTCCGCCCTTTCGACTGGCACAAGGGAGAATTTTGGGAATTGGGGGCTGGGAACGCTGTCAAGTAACTAAATAGTACCGACCACGATCAGCTCCTAAATGTCGCAATATCTGCCTGCGTTCTTCTGTAAGATTAGCAATCTGCTTGTGGTGATTCATCAATAATCAGGTGAACATCCTGAAAACATTAGAAATCTCCGGCAAAGCTGAATGGCTTACTGGGAGTGAGTTGTGCATAATTTTTACAGCCACTTGACTTCACCTCGATTTGACGACAGCATAAGGAGTATAGCAATCCTAAATCATTATCATGATGATGGTACAATTATATGCAATACTAGATGATGACAAAAAAAATGAATAACTTACAACTTCCACTAAAAGATATGGACAAATAAATAGATTGTTTAGAATCTTTCATTAAAAGTGATAAGCTGTTCAGCATCTAAAACGCATATTGTATGGTATAATATGATAATTTTCAGAGAAAGTCAATGCCTACTAAAAACTTCCTCAGTTCTGAAACAAAGGAAACTCTGCAACAAGCATTAAAAGACCATGAGCATCCAGACATTCGACAAAGAGCGTTAATATTTTTATTACTAAACAACGGAAATACACAAGCTCAAACTGCTGAACTAATTGGATGTTCTCTCAGAAAAGTTGCCTACTGGAGCATTCATGGTGAGCCTGATAATTTAGACAGTTTTAAAGATAATAGGATGAAGGGTAATTACCGAAAAGCCACAGAAAAATACATTAACTTACTTTTAGAAACAGTTGATATAGAGCCCGAGAAATATGGTTACGAGTTCGGAAGATGGACAACAGCTAGACTTGCAATACATCTAGGAGAGAAGACGGGAATTGAGCTGAGTAGTACCCAAGTAAGGAGAATTTTAAAATCAAAAAAGTATGTTTACCTCTGGGCTAAATACAGCTTAGAGTCTAAGCAAGATACCGTAGAGAGGGGTTTATTTAAAGATAAATTAGCTAACTATCTAAAAATAGAAAAAGAATCTCCAGACCTTTTACAAGTATGGTTTTGGGATGAGAGTGGATTTAGTTTAAGAGTGATTAGAAGGAAGAACTGGTGTAAAAAAGGAACTCGAAGTAATAAAAGAGGAGAGCGACGGAAAGGTCGTATTAATGTCATGGGTGGAGTGAGATATTCAGATAAAAAAAGATGGGTAGATTTTATGACATCTGGGAATTCTGCTAATTTTTATGCAGTGCTGAAAAATTTTTATGAAGATTTAAAAGCAGAGTGGATATCGCAAGGAAATTTAGCGGAAGACTTTAAAGATAAAGGCTGTAAATTTGTACTCATTTTGGACAACGCTAGTTTTCATAAAAAAGCCGAAACTTTGCAGAAAATAGCGACAGAAATGCCGAATCTAATCATAGAGTTTTTGCCCAAATATAGCCCTGACTATAACCTAGTTGAATTAGTATGGCATTCTGCCAAGGAATAT
>NZ_JAUBPE010000123.1:0-13252 GCF_036700565.1 Microcoleus pseudofavosus SVA1_A4 | reverse complement strand
CAGATTGCACTCACTTTCTTCACTTCTCTGCTGCAAAAGCGATCGTATCCCTCTTTAAAAACTGTCCGGAGTATTGTAATTATGGAGTCTCCAAGCAAGAACTTAAAAGTTGTATCGGCGGTGTCTTTGTAGTTCCTGGTAAAGAAGTTGATGCCAAGGCTGCTAAAAATAAAATGACAACAGCATCCATATTGTGCCAAGCTGATTCGGCTGGTACAAGTAAACCAGCCGAACCCACCTATGAAAATGGTAAAATTGCTTGCGGTAAAGGCACAACAGAAGTAACCAAATAATCTAACTCTAGACAATATAATGACAGTCGATTACCAATATCAAATCGGCGGCAGTCTCCCGCAAAATGCAGCTACTTATGTAGTGCGCCAAGCTGACTCAGAACTTTATCAAGCCCTCAAAGCGGGAGAGTTTTGTTACGTACTCAATTCCCGACAAATGGGCAAATCCAGTTTGCTGGTGCGAACTGTACAAAAGCTCTCCGCTGATGGCATTGCCTGTGCTACGATCGACCTTTCGGACATTGGCAACCAGCAAGTCTCTCTGGATAAGTGGTACGGCGGGGTCGCTTACAAACTATTGTGCAGTTTCAACCTGTTTAACCCAGTCGAGTTTATGACTTGGTGGCGGGAGAGAGAGTTGATGTCGCCAGTGCAGCGCTTAGGAGAGTTAATTGAAGAGTTGCTGCTGGTCAAAATTTCTCAAAACCTGGTCATTTTTATTGATGAAATTGATAGCGTTCTGAGTTTCCAAGAACCGCTAGACGATTTCTTTGCATTAATTAGATGTTGCTACAATAAACGGGCTCACAATTCAGAATACCAGCGCATTACATTTGCTTTGCTGGGAGTAGCTACGCCATCGGATTTAATTAGCGATGCAACTCGCACGCCTTTTAATATCGGTTTAGCTATTGAATTGCACGGTTTTAACTTACAAGAAGCTCTGCCTTTAGCAAAGGGATTTGAGGGACAAGTAGACAATCCTCAAGAGGTTTTAAAAGAGATTTTGGACTGGACTGGAGGGCAGCCATTTCTGACTCAAAAGCTTTGCAAGCTGATTCTGCACCATATAAAAAGCTTAGCCTCCGCTTCTATTATATCAGATTTAACGGATGAAAACCGAACTGAAATTATCAATACAAATAAATTATTAATTAGCGAGATAGTGCAATCTCATATTATTGATAATTGGGAATCATCCGATGAACCTGTACACATCAAAACAATTCGCGATCGCCTTCTCAGAAGTCAGCACCGCGCCAGTAGGTTATTAGGACTATACCAAAAAATATTGCCACTTTCAGAACCCCCCTTGTTAAGGGGGGCAGGGGGGATCTGCGCCGATGATACTCCCGAACAAACTGAATTGCAGCTGAGCGGATTAGTAGTAAAACGAGCCGGAAAATTAACCGTATCCAACCGCATTTACGCAGCTATATTCAGCCATAACTGGGTAGAAAAAGCACTCGGCGACTTGCGCCCCTATGCCGAATCTCTAACAGCATGGATAGCTACAAATTGTCAAGAAGAATCTCGATTGTTGCGCGGTCAAGCACTGGAAGATGCGCGAAAATGGGCGGCAAATAAAAGCTTGAGTACCCAAGATTATCAATTTTTAAATGCGAGTCAAGAAGCGGAATTTGCTAAGTTCCGCTGTCAAGAAAAACAGCATCAAGCTGAAATAGAACAACTGCGTCGCGAAAAAAAATTACTAGAGGAACTAAGCGAAGCACAAAAGCAGAAAAAAGTGATTGCACTTAAACTTTGGCGCGAGCAACAACTGAGAGTGCAAACAGTTACAGGAGCCGCAACAATATTAATATTAATTCTGATAGCAGCCTTTTGGGTTAAACCGTCAATCGAAGAAAGAAACAACAAAATTCTCACTCTCAGTTTGCTATCAGAAACGCTCTTGGCTGCGGATAAAAAAGAGGAAGCTTTGCTAGAAAGCATTAGAGCTGTTACAGAAATGAAAGGATCGCTCGGAGTGAGTTCAGATATTCAGATGCGAGTGGCGATCGCCCTCGAACAGGCAGTTTACAGCTTTCGGGAACGCTGCCGCTTGCAGAGTCAAGCCAGTACCCTTGCTTTCGCGAGTTTCAGTCCCGACAGTCAAACAATTGTGACGGCTACCGATGATAATTATATCAAACTTTGGCAAACTAAGGGAACTTTGCAAGCAACATTAGCTGGCCATACTGATAAAATTAGAAATGCCATCTTCAATCCTAGCGGTCAGCTCATTGTCTCAGCCAGCGACGACAAAACTCTCAAAATTTGGCAAAAAAATGGCAAATTAATTCATAATTTAAAAGGACACAGCGGTCAAGTAACAAGCGTATCTTTTAGTCCAGATGGTAAAATCATTGCTTCAGCAAGTGTCGATGGAACTGTGAAACTATGGAAAATCAACGGTGAAGAATTGTCAAGTTTTCAAGTAGAGCGAGGTTGGATAACCAGCACGAGTTTTAGCCCAGATGGTCAGATAATTGCTGCGGCTGGTACTGATGGCACTGTTAAACTTTGGAGTTTGAGCAAGATTAAGGAAAAGTTGCAAAAACAGCAGTCAATCGAAGCAAGCACCGATATCAAATTGTTCCGAACTTTACAGATTGAAAGTGATAAAATTATGAGTGTAATTTTCAGTCCAGACGGAGCAATGCTGGCGGCGGCAAGTGCTGGGGGAACTGCGATAATTTGGAGCAAAGACGGCACACCGCTAAGTATTTTAAAGCATACAAGTGGATTGACAAATATCAGCTTTAGTCCCGACAGCCAAATGTTGCTATCTGCAAGCACAGACAAAATGGTGAGGCTGTGGAATATTGACGGTACATTGCTCAAAACTTTAAAAGGTAACAAGGATGCTGTTTGGAGTGCGAGTTTTAGTCCAGACGGCAAGGCGATCGCAAGTGCTAGTGCTGACGGTACGGTGATGCTGTGGAATCTCAATCTTGACGATTTGCTGGTGCAGGGCTGCAATGTCGCCCGCAATTATTTTCAGACAAATCCGATCGCAAATCAAAACAATCGCCACCTCTGCGACGGGATTGAAACTCAGTCAGGCATTAGGCAAAAAAACCCCGGTTAAGAGTCAATCAATTTTAGATTTTAGATTTTAGATTTTAGATTTTAGAATTGAAGCATTGACCCCACGGATAAATTCGGGGGGCAAGTTTCATCGGATACAGGTTTTTTATTTCTCCACGGATGAATCCGGGGGCTTGTATCCTCGATGCTTTCGGTCAAAATGTTGAGTTTGGCAGCAAAGCATCTAGGCAGAAACTGGCTTTTTGACCGCCTCTAGGTCTAGGGCTGATATGGTTACAATTGGTAGCAGCTAATAGGTAATAGGTCAGCCCGATCGGTGTATTCAACTCTAGAGCAAAAGTACCAGCGCCTGCAAAAAGACTTAACAGGCGGAGTCATCGCCCTTGGCGGCATTTTCTGCACGGGTACTCTCTGGTATTGGCAGGTGGAAAAATGGTCTTTGCTCGATGCCGCTTACATGACAGTATTTACCTTAGCAACTGTCGGCTACGGTGAACTTCAGCCCCTCGGCCAACGCGGGCGAATGTTTACCATATGCCTGATTTTGATGGGCGTGATTGTGATTGGTTTCATCGTCAACCGCTTTACAGAAGCGCTGATTCAAGGATATTTTCAAGAAGGAGCAAGAATTAGGCAGCAGCGGCGCTTGGTAGATTCTTTGATCGGGCATTACATTCTCTGCGGTTTTGGGCGCACTGGCCGCCAAATTGCCTTGGAATTTCAGGCCGAATATATCTCTTTTGTGGTTATAGATTCGGCGATACAGTCGGTTGAGGCAGCTTTGGCGCTGGGGTACACGGCTGTGCAAGGAGACGCGACTCTGGACGAAATTTTGCTGAGTGTGGGGATCGATCGGGCAATTTGCATAGTAGCAGCTTTGCCTTCGGATGCCGAGAATTTATACACTGTCATGTCAGCGAAAACTCTGAATCCGAAGGTACGGGCGATCGCCCGCGCCACCACAGAAGAAGCCGTAAAGAAGTTGCAGCGGGGCGGTGCCGATGCCGTCGTATCCCCCTACATTACCGGCGGAAAGCGCATGGCGGCGGCGGCTTTGCGGCCTCAAGTTATGGATTTTTTAGACGGTGTTTTGACGGGTACCGAGAGTTCTTTTTACATGGAGGAATTTCTGGTCGATCCCAATAGTTGTGTCTACGTCGGGCAAACTTTGAGAAATGCCAAGTTGCGATCGCAGTCGGGCGCCTTGGTTTTGGCGGTGCGGCGCGCTGGCGGGACTTTGATTGTGGGGCCTACGGGAGAAACTGCGATCGAAGGAGGAGATATGCTGATTTGTTTGGGAACTGCGGAACAACTGCGAACTCTCAATCAAATCCTCAGTCCCCTGAGTTTTCGCCTCCCCCGGCCCCCGAACTAAGTTTTTCTCGCGTCTAGATTGTCTGTTATGTGCGAGGGGGAAATGATTCTCTGAGTTTTAATATGGAATTGAAATATACAATTTAAATGCACCACAGCTTAATACGATGTCAGGTTTGTAGTGAGGAATACAAGTCCTCTTTTTATCAATCAATGAATCATGACTAAAGTTTTTACTACAAACCTAATGAATCGTTAAATGTGTTGCTTTTGTTTTGCAAAAATGGCTGAAACCCCAAAGCCGATGGTGGGATTTGAACCCACGACCGTTCGATTACGAAAGCATTTGTTAACTATTTGTTAATTGTCGCTAACTGCAATCGCAATTCCTTGATCTGCGATTCTAATTCTTGAATAGCTTGCACAGCACAAGCTACAATACAAGAGTAGTCAATACCGTACAACTCTTCCTCTGATGTTGTCGCTGTTACTGCTTCGGGTAAAACTTTTTGCACTTCCTGAGCTATAAAACCTATCTTATTTTTAAAGATTTTCCCAAGTTTCAACGATTTCTTATCATCTATACCAAGGTATTCCCAATGGTGGTATTTTTGAGGGAAAAGCGCAAGAATAACACTCAGTCCTGGAGCCTGTGAAAAATCACTTTTTACCCGCTTGTCGGATGTTTGGAAGTACGAGCCGTTTACGTCAATTCTGGCGACACGATTGGATATAGTGGGCACAGCATTAGGGTTTCCGGGAAGGCGAAAAAAATTAAAGGCGTCGCCCCCGCCGTTGCCGGAATAATTGCACAATTCGGCCGTACCTTGCCCGATTTGCACAGAATTCCATGAGAGTACAAAAGAGTTGCCGGCGACAAGTGCAGTGGGTAACGGGGCCTTTATTTGTGACGGTGATCCTTCGTGAAAAATTTTATAGCTAACATTTCCCAAGCTCCAGCCACCCACAGATAATTGATTGTTGATATCCAGCCCAAGGTGGATACCATAAATTCCCAGACGATGCAGGGAAAGATAAGCGGCAGAAGCAGGATTCGCCGATCGAACTTCTAGCCCGCAGTTATTGGCTGGATCGTTGTTGGCAGTTGCAATTCCCCCGATACTTGTTCCTACTGCTTTTGTTGTCGCAGTAAAAGTTTGAGCGTGGTTGGCAGGATCAAAATTTCCGTCATTCCAAATCCGTCGCCACGGCTGCCAAACGCCTCCATTTATCGTCCTGAAATAGAATTCATTATTGATGTTGTACTGGCAAACCGCCTGCATTCCCCACAGATTGGTAATATTATCGTGCCTTACTTGGAATCCATGAACGTGACTCATTGAGGGGGGGAAGGTTCCCCCGCCGTAGTAACAATCAATAAAACCTGACGTAGTAAAATTAGCTTCGAGATTAACGCCAGCCCCACTGGCTTTAGACCAGTTTGAGCCAAAGTTTATCCGGCTGCTATCAATTCCATCTACACTTTCAGCATCCGCAGCTTTTGCAGTTATGCCCAAATAGCGCGCATCGCCCCTCGTATTGTTGAGATATTGCGAATGTGGATCTGTTGCATTTACGTGGGCCGTATCAGCCGCCTGAAACTCTGCATCGCGGGCAATTGTTGCTGGCAACTCGGCATCGGTAATTGCTACAGATTTTAGCCTGTACTGAGTATGCGGATCTGTTGCATTTACGTGGGCCGTATCAGCAGCCTGAAATTCTGTATCACGAGCAATTGTTGCTGGCAATTCCGCATCAGTAATGGCCGTCGCACTTTGTCTGTACCGCCCGTCGCCTTCTAGTTGTGTCAAATAAATTGGATGCGGATCAGTTGCACCAGCGTGCGCGTTAATCGCTGCTGAAACTTCGACATCCATCGCATTCTCCGGGGGGAGATCGGCGGCCGTGATCGCTCGCTGCTTCTTAATTAGTGGCATTAAATTATTATTAAATCTTCACAATTGATAGTGGTTGTCCCCCCGATCGCCATTGCTGCAATTGCTCCCTGAAAACAAGCGGCCGGCTCCTCATAATAGAAGTCTGTGGGTTCAAGTCGTGCAACTTGCGTAACAAGGGAGACAGTATTGCCGTGCCCCAAAATCATAGGGAGAGAGCCGGAGTTATACACCGTGAAAGTACAGCGGTTTTTCAGCGTGGCGCGATCGATGCCAATAATACTAGGCGCGGTACCTAGCGAAGGATTGGTCGGCACTGCACTATTGGGTAGCCGAGTTTGTTGCTGTTGCTGAGTGAAAGTGCGTACTAAGCCCATATTGTGTAATTAGAGATTTAAGATAGTATTAGTATACTATTTATATTTTGCAAGTATGGCAGTAATCACCCCGGGAGATGGCGGAACAATTCAAGCAACAACAGCAGAGGGGCAGGCTTTCCAATTACTCCAATGGTGGCAACTTCAGGAGGAAAATCAGGCGATCAATCCCAACGGGGAAGAATATTTTACTGGAAGTAAAAATACTGACACCAACAATAAGTTTTTTGAGGGTACTTGGAAAATCCCAGCTAATTTCAGTCCCGCTCCTTTGGTTTTGAGTGCTAGTGAAATTTACCAGGGGCTAACCTTTATTAGAGGTACTGGGGGCACTTTTGGTTCGATATCGCCTACCGCCTACACCCTGGAAGTGCTGCTGTGGCTGGTACAGCGTGAGAATGATAGCACTTTCAACCCAGATAGATTCAATTACATAACCGCTCGATACGACGCAAATTTAAGGATTTTTGAGGGCACATTTAAACTACCTTATCAAACTTCTTTGCTCCCAAATGGTGGCACTCAAGATACTGCCCGGACTTATCTGCTATGAGTGACGAAAAAGAAGGTAGGAGTTACACCGGTGACATTCTTCTAGACTTGCAGGGGATATCGACACCACAAATTATTTTAGATTGCGGGGCAATTTATACCGATTTGTGTGGGTGGATTGCTCAGTATGCTGCATTACCTACCACGATAAATCCCCCGCCCATATTTTACAGCAAGCCGGGTTTTCAATTTTTTATAGAAAACTTATCGCTAAATTACTACGCTCGCAGTTTACCAGAGGCGACGGCGCCAGAAATTAAGCCAAATTCCACACAAAACGACAAACTTATATCTGCCAAAGAATTAGTTCGTAATTTCAAGAGATTTGAGTTAACCGTACTTCAACGGAAAAATTCTGCAGATACTTGGAAGATAATCGGCATAGAAGACTTGCATAACTATGGAAATATTTTTAATTATGCCAATCTTAAAAACCCTTTTCTTACTCAGGGCGCTGTTGATATATTTGGGCAAACCACACAATTAGCAGTTAGATTTCGAGATAAAGATATCAGCCGCCGTATTGAACTACCGATTACAGGAAACGATATTTTAACGGTTCGTGGATGTTGGCGGGCAATAATTACACTTTAGTTTTATTTGTGAAGTTTTATGAAAATTCAGCAAGATGAATTAGATGGAAAACTTTTGTATAGATTAGATAATGGTGAGGAGTGGACAACTGAAGCCCATTTGTCAGCATTAACTGAATTTGTTGAGCGGCAGGCAATTGAAACTGCTAGACACACAAAGGAGTATCGCAGGCTAGTCGGTCGCTTAGACAATTTAGAGGGTCGAATAAAGAATTTGACCAATGAGATGCCACCGGCAAATCAAATAAATCCAAAAGTTTTTACGTCTTTAGGTGATATTACTTTGGCAAAAATTGCCAAAAACTATCTAGAAAAAGGTGTTAATCCTGAGCCTCTCGATGAATTTATAAAGGAAGTATTAACTAGATTTTCTAATCAGATATTTATATCGCTGTATGAGAACGAAAAAGAATGAAAGGAATCGGCGCAACTCAATCAAGCGGTCAAAGCGTGGGAGTGATTGGCGCAACTCCTACAGGGGTTGAGATTGGCTTGAATGCAGGTGGCATCGGTCAACTTGGAATCTCCACCGACTACGGCGGCGGTATAGTTGTCGCAATTTTTGGGCAAAAGATAGTTTGGGGAAGAGAAGGCGGAAAAATTTACTACAATTTCGGTGGGCTTGAGGTTATTGTTGAGGCTAGAAATTGCGTAGTTGTAGAGACTCGAAAAATATTAGGCCAAGTTGTTGATTCGCACGTTTATCCTGATCCGGGTTGTAAGTTGCCACCAGAGCCGTCAGAGCCGTCAGCACCAACGCTATCACCAACTGATTTTTCTAGCGATGGTACTGATATGTTAGGAACGGGGTTGGCTTATGTTGCTGTTTGTAGTCAGGTTGTTGGTGAGATTACTTACTTTTACGGAAAACAAACGAGTTTAGTCACTGTCGAAATAAACGGATTAGAAAACAAACGATTGCCCGATGGCAGTATTGATATAAGCGGTGTATCTTATACGGATACTACAGAAGTGCAAACAACTGACACTAGGGAAGGGCGGAGCGGTTTCGCTAAAAGAATAGTGTCTAGACACGATCCTTTTGCAAGTTTTAATTTTCAGGCGGGTATTCGGTGGTTATCAAGTGCTAGTTCTTTTAGTCGGCAAGGGGAGAGTTCTTATACTGCAACACCACAAAATTATAGTTATGGCGATGTCGGCGGAGAATATGGATATCTTTTTTATGGTAGTCAAGAAAGTTTAAAAGCTTGGATTAAAACGTTTAATAGCAGCGCTGGAAGCAATTATGATCAATATGGAACGAAAACAACTAGACGTATAAAAGTGTGTGAGACAGTGCCCGTAATACCACCATCAGGTAAGACAGTGCCCGTAATACCACCATCAGCCGGAAATCAACCATCTATGTCTGACTCATGTTGTGAATCTATGTCTGCCGACATTGCCGATCTTATGGAAGTTTTGGCAGTTAAAGAAATTCTTGCAAAAAAAATGACTTTCCCTTGGGCTTGGCGGATGCCGGGTGGACAGGGTGAGGAAATCTTGATGGATTATCCGAGCTTGATGAGAGCGATCGCCCAACAGATCGATCACCTTGGCATTCACCCGCCCAAACTGAGTATCAAAGATATCAATAATGCGATCGCTGGCGACCAATCCATAACAAATCAATTCCCCAGCGTTACTCAAGCATTCGAGGCTCTTATGGCTCAGGTTTGGGATGCTAATGCGGACGTTGATACCCTCACAAATTTTCTTTACCGCTTAGCTTGGTTGAACGTGCAGCAGAGCTTCAATATGGCTCAGTTGACGGGCAGCGTTGAAAGCTTGAAGGATATGATTGGAGGCGAGACAGAACCGCTAGAAACCGAAATAACAACGCCTTTTAATATCGAGGCCGGCGTCGCACCCCAAAAACCGAAATCGGGTAAGGGATTCGGAAAACCGGGCAATAATGGAAAGGGTGGGAAAGGTGCCGCGATCGACAACCGCATAGACGCCAACACCGAAATAAGTACGGAGGCAATGCTTCCTGAGTTCTTGAAAATCCGAAACAATCCGATTTTGGTTGATACTTTTTCAGGCAAACAGGATATTTTCGATTTACTGTTACTAATCAGAGCCGACTTAGAAAAACTAAAAAATAAATAGGAGAGACTATGGCGACCAAGCCACCAGGAAAAGATATAAAATTTAATGCCGCCCAAAGCAGTAGTGCTGCCACTGTGTATGGCGGTGTTGATGAAAGTTGGATTTCTAAGATTCAGGGTACATTTAGTTGGTTCAAGATTCCACAATTTGACTTAAAAAAGGGGTTTGACGATTTAAAGGCTTTTATTACCAAAGCTTTAAGAAGCGACTTGCCCAAAGAAATTGGCAACGCAATTATGGGTAATTTGCGAGAGTTATTCGGGCAAGGAAAACAAGAGATTAAAAAAAGAATTGGCTCCTTAGTAGAAGTGGCCGGAAAATCTTTGGGGCAATTATCAAACACCGCCGAAGGTCAGGGCTTGGCAATATTTGGCGCTCTTTCGGCTCTATTCGTCGGAGGCGGAGTGCTATTAGGTGCAGGGCCCGAAGTAATTACGGGAATGCTTAGATTCCAGCAATTAGCCTATGCTTTCAACTTCAACCAAACCGACGAACAAATTGAGAAACAGTTGGAGGGTTCTATCACTTCGCTGTACGCCGCTGCGGGGCAAACGTTAGGCGCGGGTTTAGCTAGTTTTCTTAGTGGCGGAGTTTTTAAGATTCCAAGGGTTCAAATCAATATGACAAAAATCGGAATTGTATTTCGAGCTTTAAATGAAGAAGCGCGAACGCAATTAATGTCACAATTGCGAACTTTAGCACGAACCGCTTTTTTTACAGGGCTGCGAATGATGGGGCAAATATTTTATAGAAGTACCCGTAAGTGGTTAAAAGCAATTGCCAAAAAAGACCCCAATCACCCATTAATTAAATTGATTCCAGGGGGAGCAAAAACAGTGGCACTGTGGGGTGAAAAAGGACAAGCGGCTTGGAGTCCTAGCCTGTACGTCAGCAAAAAACTCGAAGCTATTGCGGTTAAGAATAAAGATATTGCCGCATTATTAGAAAATGCTGTAGAAAGTTTTGGCGAATCTATTCAGGAATTTTTGCCAGAATTGGTCAGACAACCTATTTCTTAATAAGGGGAATTAAATTATGGCTCCTAGAAGTCCTACAATTAGAGTACCAATTGCGGGGCAACGTTATCCTCGATTAACCCAAAGCGGACAACTACTAAGCAACCAACAGATTGGGCAAAATATCGACAATTGGGTTAACAGTGTATTTGAAGAAGAACTCCGGCTAACTGCTTTTTTAGATGTTAATACTCGGCGCCAAATTCGCCTAGCGACGGGCATCGGCGACATGACAACCTATGTCGAACAGTTTAATAATGGGTTTGCTCAAACTTCTCAGTTAGCATCAAAAGATAAGTCAATTCAAGGCAAAGAAGCTTTTGGAGAAGCTTGGAACGATCGCCCACGGTTAAAAAAGATTTCAATTGAGGGCAGAATTGTCTACAAACCCAAAGCTAAAACGTAGAGGTAATTATGGCAACACCAACGCCCAAGGGAGGAAGCGACCCGCAAAATTACGACAAATTTGAGCGCAAGATTACGGAAGAGGTTAACAAGCGCGAGGCTCCTACTTTTATTGAGGGTCAACCGATTCCCGTAAATTATGAGGAGCGATCATACTTCGATGTTTACAGCCTAGATTTTGGCCGCTTAGATGATGAGCCTCCATTGATAATTGCAGGTAATGAAGCTCAGATCGCCCTGCAGTCGTCAATGCTGCGAGCGACCGATCAGCTTTTAGGTGCGAGGGGTTTAGGGCCGTTTAACTTCTCGGTGTGGGCGAAAGAATTTGAAAATGGCTTCCCAAGCTTCCAAGGTTCCGCTGAGCTCAAAAAAATGCGAGCAAAGGAACCTTGGCCGGGAGTGGCGAAGGAAAATCGGCCTTTAATTATTGAAATGAAACCCGATAAAACTGCCGTAGCTTGGGATTTTTACGTCGTTCAGTTTTTACCCGATCGCAAACGCAAAACCGAGTGGCAAATATTTTCGGGGTCTTATAGAGATATTGCGCGAGAAATTCTCAATTGGTGGAATCAAAAAGGGGGTGGCGGGGAAGCTTCAGGCAGTAAGCCACGCTTGACATCTGATATTTCGCAATTATCAAAACATCCGTATATATCACTTTATTTTAGAGAGATTCCTGCTAGTGGCCGAAATGGCACTCCTCTGGAATCTGAGATCAGTTTTCGACTGATGGATGAGATTGAATATGAGGGTTTGTTACCAGGTAAATCCGTGATTAGCTTGGCAGATATCAAGCGTTACGCTAAAGCCATTGAACGAATTTTCAACCCCGTACCTGACAAGCCTTACACGATCGCACGCGGGCGCGGATCATACACTTATAATAATTGGCCGCTAGGTTACAAGCTTTGGCTGCTTGCAAACTCGGCCTCAGAGGCGGAACGAGTATTTAAAAATATATTAGCAATCAGGGGTCACACTTTTGATGAGATTTATATGGGTGTGGGAGCGTCCAGAAATCCAGCCAGAAAGTACCCTATAACTCAGCCGAAAAAAAAAGTGATCGGCGAAGACAAGGCATTGCCAAACCAAAGACAAACTGGAAATATAACTTTCCGTTGGGCAAAGCTAGTTCTTCCAATGACCAAAGAAACCTTAATTCTGGTTTCGCGTGAAGCAAGGATGCGAGTAGACGAGCGACTGCAATGAGTCAAAAACGACTCCCTAACAAAACTTTACAAAAGGCTTTAAAGGTTGTTTAAACGATCTCGGAACATTTAAGTCTTCCGAGATAACTAGCGATACCTAAAACCCTTATCTCAAAAGCGTTTCAGCTCTTGACAGTCTTTAAGGGGCTGTATATCGTAGGCAGTAAGTAACGAGGTATTTATGCCCTTAAACAAATATGATAATAAGGTACTCGTATCGGTACCTCTAGACAATTCCCTGATTTATGTTTTCGCGACCAATGTTGATGCCGTGGCTCGGACTGCACTTGGTCACACGGTTGTTCCTGCAACAACGCCCGCCCTAGCCTTTCAAGGGGGCAACAGTCCCAAACCCAGACGCGCCCGCATCTTAACGGCTGATGGCTGGAATTCTAGTTTTATTTCGAGCGCTGCTGCGGTGATCACTGCTGCGAAAACAGCCGGATGGCAGGTGCAAAAATTCACAAAACAACGCGGCCTTGTACCTGCATCAGGAGCTAGGGCAACGACTGTATACGTCACCGTTCGCGGCATCAAGTACGCTTGGAACATCCCAAACGAAACGATCGCCACAATTACGCAGGCGAGTTTAACCGCTTTAGGTGTACAAATTGCGACAGCAGCGGATTTGCCAACACTGGTATGGGGCGCATCTACTCCAGTCCCAGCAAAAGCAACATTTTTCTCAGCAGCAGGCCCTGGCGGTGGCGACAAC
>NZ_JAUBPE010000122.1:0-13383 GCF_036700565.1 Microcoleus pseudofavosus SVA1_A4 | reverse complement strand
CAGATTGCACTCACTTTCTTCACTTCTCTGCTGCAAAAGCGATCGTATCCCTCTTTAAAAACTGTCCGGAGTATTGTCTTTAGCATCTTCTCGCTAACAAGCCATTTATGGAACCTTTATCAAAAGAACGCTGTGCCGCCTGCCGCCCCAACTCTCCCCGCGTCACAGCCTACGAAATTGTCCAACTAAAACCTCACATTCCCGACTGGAATTTCATCGAAAAAGATGGCGTTCCCCAATTAGAACGCACGTACAAATTCCCGGATTTCAAAAGTGCGATCGCCTTTACAAACAGCGTCGGCGAAGCCGCAGAAACTGAAGGACATCACCCCGCACTGTTAACCGAGTGGGGGAAAGTTACCGTTACTTGGTGGACTCACGAGATTTCTGGACTGCACCGCAATGATTTTATTATGGCTGCGAAAACAGATGCGATCGCGGCTGAAATTCCAACATAAACTTTATTTGTAGGGTGCGCATTGCGCACCTTACTACTGTCAATAGTGTAAAATTTGATTCAGAAAGCAGATTGAGAACTTACTGCTCCCGATACCGGCAAATGCGGTTGATTTGTATTCAAAAACTCTAGATTCAGTCGGTAGCCGACATTCCGCACAGTTTGAATCAGGCTCGGCTGTCGCGGGTCGATTTCGATTTTTTTACGCAGAGAGAGTACGTGAGTGTCGATCGTCCGGGGGTTATCAATAGCATCCGGCCAAGCCCTCCGCAGCAAGTCCGATCGCGACAGCGGCACCCCTCCAGCTTGAGCCAGCACGTACAGCAAGCTAAATTCCTGGGGAGTCAGCTCAATGTGTTCCTCGTACAACCTCACTCGGCGCTGTACCAAATCAATTTGCAACAGCCCGCACTCCAGCGTCGCCGACGGTATCATCGTGCGGTTGCGGCGCATCAGAGCTTCCACCCTGGCCATAAACTCTTGCATCCCAAACGGTTTAGTCAGGTAATCGTCTGCCCCCGACTTCAAACCTTCAACAATATCCGATTCCGAATTCCGCGCCGACAGCATCAAAATCAGCGACTGCTGCTGCTGTTGCAGCCAGCGGCAAAATTCCAAACCGTCCCCATCCGGCAATTGGGCATCTAGAATGACTAGGGTTGGCTGGCGGCTGAAAAATATTTCCCTAGCGTGACTGATATCCGCTGACTGGTGCACCCAGTGACCGACTTGCTGTAGATGCCAGCCCAAGAGCGATCGCAGGTGCGGATTCCCTTCAACAATTGAAATACTTGCAGATCCCACAGAGGCGAGCTTCCCTTATCACTAATGGCTACCAGGTTAACAGAGCTTTTGTCAAGGTTTTGTAACCAGCGCTACTCAAGCATTAGCTCCGTTTAAAGCGGAGAACAAACCGAGGGGATGAATTTTAAAGAACTTGCTGTCTATTTGGGATCGTCAGCCCCCAGAAAGGTTAAATCATTCTGGCGGTGAGCTTACAATGAAAATAAGACAGTGTAAAGCCGATCGACCCCATGCCCCAACCGCCTGCCAAAACCGAACCCCCCGACCCAGCCACCACTCCCAGGAGGTTGACAAATCGCGCAACTGAAACTAGAATTCCTCCAACCGTTCGCTCGGTAGCCGGAACACTCACCCACTTTGACCGCAAAATTCAGCAACATCCCGACTCAATTAAACGCACGGCGAATTATCTAGGTGCGCGCAAAAAAGTCGAGCCACTGCATTGCAGCGAGTGAAATTTTTTATGGAGGGTAGCCTGTTGAGCAGGGTAAAAACTTTTATTTAGAAATAGCCTCAAGCTGAACCAATCAGCATCAATCGAGGCCGTTCCTAAATCCCGCCGTCATTATACAAACCACAAAGGATTTCAACCTCACACCATGCTACAAGACACCCAAACAATCCGGCACTACCAAAAACTCACCGACGCCCTCGTCGAAATGTGGAATAGAGGTTATCGCTTCGATGACCTGCGGCTTTACTTAGACGGCTATTTAGCAGCCCTGCGGCATTCCAACGGTCTGGAACCTTATCTGATTCACAGATTAGAGGAAGAAGCAGCGCGTTACATTCACGACCCTTCCAATTTTGCAATGCCCCAGACACAAACTGAAGCAGACTACTATTAAATAGCAAATTCGGTTTGATTAACCCTTGATTATTGGGGAATTGGGAATTGGGAATTGCCTTTAACTGGTTCCCAGGCTCTCTCTGCCTGGAAACCGATGTCCAGAGGCTCGACCTCGCTTTCCGAGCCGGAAAATTGGAGGCAAAGCCGACCGCAATGCGTTCGCAGGCTCTGCCTGGTAACGAATAATTAAGTAAATCAACCTAATTCAACGTAAAACGCGATTGCTGTTATATCCCCGACTTCTTTAAGAAGTCGGGGATATGTTTGTTCTGTCTAATTTAAGAAGCCAAAGCGACTTCTACAACTTCTTGCAATTCGCCCTTTTGATACATCTCGATCATAATATCCGAGCCGCCAACAAAGTCGCCGTTGATATAAACTTGGGGAATTGTCGGCCAGTTGGAATACTCTTTAACGCCTTGACGAATTTCTTGGTCTGCCAAAACATCAACAGTTTCGTAAGGCACTCCCAAAGTATTGAGAATTTGCACCACAGTATTAGAAAAACCGCACTGGGGCATTAACTTATTGCCCTTCATAAACACCATGATTTTGTTTTGCTTAACCAAGTCGTCAATTCTTTGATGTGCTGCTGTACTCATGGTAGCTCCTGATATTGTTTGAAAATTTTTAAACGTTGACTGACGCAGAAACCGGGTTTTTTAGGAAAATCTTTCGTTACAGCCATAGATTCCGGTTAAAAAACCCGGTTTCTTTGGTTTTTGTGCGTAAGTGCAGCAGTTGTATTTCAAGCAACTATTGACACCAGTACAAACTTGTGATACCCAATTGCCATTCAACAATTAAGCAACTTGACTTTTAGCTTCCCATTCTGCGGGAGTTAAAGTTTCCAAGCCCAAAGCGTGGATGGCTTCACTAGCCATTGCCTGTTTGAGAGCGCCGTAAACCAGTTGGTGCTGCTGTACTCGGCTTTTTCCTTCAAAGGCGGCAGAGACTACTCTCGCCTGGTAGTGGTCGCCGCCGCCGGTCAAATCGTCAACTTGTATTTTAGCGTCGGGCAACCCTGCCTTAATCATTTCTGCTACTTGAGACGGTGTAACCATTGGTTTCTGTGATAAACGGCTGTAATTTAGATTTTAGGGGAACTATTTGGTCGATGAGCTCGGTTGACTGCTGGCAGGCCGGGGAAAGGGCGAATCCACAAAACCCAATTCCAGTAACTGCTGGTAAGCTTTCTTGCCCAAGTCGCGAGTTGGCTGCTGCGATCGAATAATCTGGATCAGCAGGGGGACAGCCAGTTCGGGCTTATTTTGCGCCCGGTGTACCAACGCCAGGCGGTAGGTAGCTTCGTCGCGCATTTGGGCTGTTTCTACAGCTTTGGTGCGGTGGCTTTCGGCCAAGCGGATGTCAATTCCGGCAAAACTGCTCCCCAGTTGTTGGTAGAAGTTGGACAGTTGATTGAAAATTTGGCGGGATTCTTGGAGCTTTTGAATAGCGAGTGGGTAATTCTGATCGGAAATAGCACTGCTGGCTTCTGTCATCAAACGCTGGCCTCCCTGGACACTCAGCAGGCTGCTGTCTTGCGTCAGAGGGCGGAGATTGTTAGGGTCTGTGGGGTCGTCGGCGGGTTCGACTTGCGGTTGGTTCTCTGGGCCCGAAGGTTGTTGTGCTTGGACTTGAAGCGGTTGCAACAGGGTAAAAGCTGCAATCGCCCCGATCGTAATCCGGGCAGTGGAGCGAAGCCAGCAAACAGTTCCAGAGTATACCATGAAATTACTTTGCGCCTGTGCGCTTTAATAAAATATTTAGCTTGAGCCGATCTTACCATTGGCGATCGCAACCGGCTAAGTGTAAACCAAATTTTTTGAAATGTCAAAGGGTTCGATCGGGCAAAAGGCTCTTTAGCAAAAATTCAAGTAGAGACTTGACAGAAGGTTCTCAAAATGAGAAGATGGAATGGTAGTTGAGAAACGATCTATGAGACTGATTTCTAAGAAAAATCTTCTGAGTGCGATCGAACCCTACCCGGATGCCCAGAGTGCGATCGAATCCTGGTACCAGCTAATCCAAGACAACGATTGGCAATCCCTAGAAGATGTGCGAAACGGATATTCGCGATCGGTCTATCAAGTCTGTGGATATACCATCTTTAATATTAAAGGCAATCAGTATCGATTAATTGTACAAGTTAAATACAAAAGCAAAATTATATATTTTAAGCAGTTATTAACTCATGCAGAATATAGCAAAATCAACTGGGACAATGAAGATGAAGTCAAAATAAAAATAAGTTAAATTCTACCTAAGCATATCGGAAATCAATACAGATTACCGGATATATTTAACAAATCAAAAACATTTACATCAATCGTCAAAAGCAGGAGATCGAGAAACAAACACCCACCTTCTACTTGAGAACCATGTCTAATTAAACAATGGAATGAACCATGAATATAACAATTGAGAAAACAGCTTACGGTCAACTACTGGCGAAATCGCAGCCTAAGCCCATCCTGAACGAAGAAGATTACGATATTGCCCTCGCAGAAGTAGAATCTCTGATGTCTCAGGAAGAATTAACATTAGAAGAAGAAACTTTACTGAGCCTCTGGGCTCTGTTGATCGAAGAATACGAAGCCAAGTATTACCCAATCCCAGAAGCGACTCCCCGGGATGTTCTATTGCATCTCATCGAAGTTCGCGAACTCAAACAAGCCGATTTAGTGGGCGTGATTGGTTCCAAAGGAGTAGTCTCTGAGGTGGTTAATGGGAAACGGGCGATTAGCAAGGCGCAAGCTAAGGCGCTGGGAGAATTTTTTAATGTTAATCCTAGCGTGTTTATTTGAGGGGACTTGCTGAATCATTGTTAATAAGCTTTTTACGGGCGGGCTAGAAGCCCACCCCACAAGAAAATTCAGTTTTTGTGGAACAGGCATCCTGCCTGTTCTTGAGAATATAGTAAGACTGAATTAAAATTAAACAAAGGCATTTCTGATGACACAACCGATCGAACTTTCCGCGACTACCTTACAAAACTATCAAGGGATTGGAGTTCCAGAAGAAAGTCTGGCAGTGATTTTGCAGCGCGGCGGCGATGAATTGCTGCTGTCAAAAGCGGACGATCGCTTTACAGTCCGCCCCTCACCAACAGCATCGCCCTCAAACGATTGGGCTGCAACAACTGGGGCAAAACTCAACCGTCGCGTCGGTCAAAGCAATCTCGAAGAATATCTCGTGGCGCCCTCTAGCCTAGAAGCAGCAATGCAAGCAGCCCGCGCCAGCGATGCTGTAGCTTTTGCCAGCCACGTCTATTGCCCAGCCAACAATCCGAGTACATTCTTTTATTTAACAGATCAAATTACCATTCAATTTGGGGAACAAGTAGACGAACAATCGCGAAATGCGATCGCCAATGCAGCAGCTTTAAAAATAGTCCGGCCAGTAGAAGGCATTCCCAACACCTTCGTCTGCTTCGTCACCAAACAAGCAGCAGAAAACCCGGTCAAAATTGCCAACCGCCTGACAAGATATCCAGAAGTTCTCGTAGCGGAACCCAACATTTTAGTAGAGACGCAGCAGCATTACACGCCCCGCGATCCGCTTTATCCCAAACAGTGGTATCTAAACAACAAAGGTGGCAAGGAACTTGTCGGCGGTGCTCATATTTATGCAGAATCAGCTTGGGATATGACTCGCGGAGTTCGATCGATCGTAATTGCGATCGCCGACGATTCAGTTGACATTACCCACCCAGATTTTCAAGGCCAAGGCAAAATCGTCTCACCCATTGATTTCAAAGAGGGCGACACTTCCCCGATGCCAGTCGCAGACTCAGACAACCACGGCACAAGTTGTGCCGGCGTCGCCGTTGCTGAAGAAAACGGCAAAGGCATTGTCGGCGTCGCCCCCGGATGTGCCCTGATGCCCATCCGTACTACGGGTTTTCTCGATGACGATTCTGTCGAAAAAATATTTAATTGGGCGATCGAAAAAGGGGCCGCCGTCATTTCTTGCAGTTGGGGCCCAGGGGCAGTTTATTTTCCCCTTTCCCTGCGACAAAGTGCAGTCATCACCAAAGCAGCAACCCAAGGGCGGGGCGGCAGAGGCTGCGTTATTCTGTTCGCAGCCGGCAATGCCAACCGCCCAGTCAACGGCACAATTAACGAACAAGGCTGGCCCAACAACCTCCTGGAGGGTAAAACTAATTGGCTGGCAGGATTTGCCGTTCACCCAGACGTGATAGCCGTTGCCGCTTCGACTTCCCTCAACAAAAAAGCAGCCTACAGCAATTGGGGCACCAGCATCTCGGTTTGCGCCCCCAGCAACAACGCGCCGCCGGGAACCTGGCTGCAAGAAACCGGATATATCGGCACGCCCCCGGAGGTGACGCAGTATTTGCCAGGTTTGGGGGTGTTTACTGCCGATCGAGTCGGGGTTGCCGGCTACGAATCGGGGGACTATACCAATACTTTTGGCGGCACTTCCAGCGCCACTCCAGTAGTCGCTGGAGTTGCAGCTTTGGTGCTTTCGGCGAACCCTCGTTTGACGGCGAGGGAAGTGCGGGGAATTCTCGAACAAACTGCTGACAAAATTGTCGATCCCGATCCCGATCCCCAGTTGGGCAATCGCATGGGAAATTACGATCCTAACAACCGTCGCAGCGATTGGTTCGGTTACGGGAAAGTGAATGCTTTTAAAGCTGTGCAAGCTGCGGTGAGAAAGGGCGGCGGCAATCCGAATATCGGGGGTGCGGTGTTCAGCGATATTTCTGGACATTGGGCACAGAAGTTTATTGAAGCTTTGGCTGCGGCGAATATAATTAGCGGTTTTCCTGACGGTTCTTTTAGGCCTGATGACAGTTTAAACCGCGCTCAATATGCGGCGCTGTTGGTGAGTGCGTTTAGTCCGATTCCGAGGGTGGCGGCTACAAATTTTATTGATGTTTCTGCTAGTTTTTGGGCGAGAAGTGCGATCGAACGGGCAAATCGGGCCGGGTTTTTGTCGGGGTTTCCGGGGTTGAAGTTCGGCCCGAATCAGAATTTGACTAAGAGTGAGGCGATCGTGTCTTTGGTTAACGGTTTGGAACTTAAGGGCGGCAATCCTGATTCTTTGAAAGTTTACAGCGATCGATCTCAAATTCCTAATTTTGCTTTGAGTGCGATCGCCACAGCAACTAGCTTGAAGATTGTGGTTAATTATCCTTCCCGCGATTGGGTTTCGCCGCAGCGGGATATTACCCGCGCTGAGATTTCTGCTTTGATTTACCAGACTTTGGTGGCAATTAATCGGGCTAAGGCGATCGATTCTCCTTATATTGTTTAATGGCAATTGGTTTGTAAGCAAATCATTAGCGAGATTTTCGTTTGGGCGAAGCATATTGTCGCCAAAATGCTTCGCCCAAACGCAGTGTCGAGATTTCGTATTCGGATGGGCGAGAGCGGTGGTTGAAGGTACTCAACATTGATGTTATACTCAAGCTGTATACTTGTCATAAAATTATGAATGAGGAGCAACTTGATGAGGTTAGGCAGATTGCTAAAAGATATAGAAATTTTCAATGTGTTTCCTGTTCTCAAGCCATCCAAAGTTACTTGACTAAACAGGAAATTAAGGGTAAGATAATAAGAATTAGCACAGTCCCCGACAGGCTGCCATTTTCAATTATCACCAATCCAGCGGGGAGCGATCGCCAAATTTCCACAAATGGTTTTCATCAAGGTGTAGTTGTTGAAATGTCCACAGAATTAGGAACATTTGAAACAGTGTTTGACAACCTATATCCTAATGGAATCGCTAAAGATGATTGGCTGAATAGTTTTGGCGGGCCTCTTGTAGAAGATTTTAATGGAAAGTTTGTAGTGACACAAACCGAGTTTTAATAGACCCAGACATTTTTTGATAAATTATTCAACGGATAGTCTATATGGATAATCTCTCCGATATTCTCAAAAAAATCAAGAATAAACCTTCCGTGTATTTGGGGAAACCATCAATTAGTTGTCTTCAGGCTTTTTTGTCTGGATATAATGTGGCACAGTACCAGCTTGGCTTACCTCTACAACAGGAAAATCCTCTAGATGGATTTCAAGATTGGATACAGAAAAAATTTAATATCGACTCATCTCAATCATGGGCGAATATAATTCTATTCTTTTCTCAAGATGAGACGGATGCCCTCGATATTTTTTTTCAGCTATTTGAAGAATTTTGTCAAAGTAAGGTGCACATTGCACACCCTACAACTACAACTCTTTCTTTAGCTAGTTCCCAAACAATCAATATCGTTTCAACTTAAATGTTATCTCGAAAGTGCGCTCAAAATGGCAATCTCCAGCTTTTTAGACGAAGAATCCTTTAGTTTTGAGGATTGTCTGCTGGTTAAACGCATGAAATATCGGTAAGCCAATCTAATTAAGGGGCATTTAATATGGTAAGGTGCGTCGCCACCTACAATCTACAATATCCATCTAAAATCTCACAGCGACGCACCCTACAGATTAGCTGAAAACTTCGCTGTCAACTGTCAACTGTTTAATACCTAATTTACCCTCGAAAATCCCCCAAAGCCTTCAAGGCAAATTGTGGCAAAGCTAACATCCGTCGCCACCGCCAAGGTTCTTGATAAAGCCGATACAGCCATTCTAAATGATTGTCGCAAAACCAAGCCGGCGCGCGAGTTTTTGTTCCCGCCCAAATATCAAAACTGCCGCCAACTCCCACCCAAATTGACTGAGGACAAAGGTGTCGGTGTTCGGCAATCCAAAATTCTTGTCGCGGCACTCCCAAGCCTACAAAAATGAGTTTAGGCTGCATTTTTTTGAGGCTTTCACGCAAGTCTTTTTCTTCATCTGGGGAAAGATAGCCGTGCCCAGAAACGATCGACAATCCGTTAACCTTTTGCTGCCAAGTTTCAGCAGCAGCAGCCGCCACTCCCGGAGAACCTCCGAAGAAAAATACTGATTCAGAATTAGGCAATTTTCCGGCTGCTTGCAACAGCGATTCTGCCAATTCTATCCCCGGATACCGCCGTCCCGGTTTGCCGCGCAGCCGCAAGTATAGCACCACTCCCGAACCATCGGGAATCACCAGTTCCGCGTCTCGGATTACACTTGCTAAAGCCGGATTTTTTTCGGCCTGCATTGCCATTTCAGCATTCAGCGTCACGACGTGACTTCCCAACCCTTGATGCAGGCGGTGCATCAGCCAACCTGCGTAATCATCTAATATGTGAACTGGTAGTCCCAGCACGGAAAATTGCGGGCGATCCATATTTTTTTATTTGAGGTTCCTACACACCTAGTTATTGAAATTAGCTTATATTGACACTCAACGCTATAGTTTGTCTAGAGCGTGTTTTTTTCCTTATTTCTTAGTCCGCGCTTGAGTGGACTTCGTTTGTGTAGTAGCGATTTCAAGATCCGCATCATCTAGGGGATAACTAACTATCCACACTTTTTAACCGAGCCGTCGGCGTACCATTCCATCGGTACTAACTCAATTTTACCGTTAATTTTAACTTTAGAGTAGACGATTTTCACGAAAGGAACACTTTTGTTATTATTGTTACGATAAGACATCGCGATGACCTCCTTATGTTTCTAGAAATTGACAAAACGATCTAATTTCTGATATATTTAAAAATCTATTCACCGCAATTCTGTTCGCATCAGGAAAAAAAGGAAAACGAAATGGCGATCGCAATAACCCAGCGGCAAACCAGGTTAGATTATTACTACCAGCAAATCAAAACCGTCATCCTCAAGCGCCAGAACCCAATTACCGGTTTGCTGCCGGCGAGTACCGCCGTTAACGCTCACGGGGACTACACCGATGCCTGGGTGCGCGATAACGTGTACAGCATTCTCGCAGTTTGGGGTTTGGGTTTAGCTTACCGCAAAATTGACGGCGATCGCGGCAGAACATTTGAACTCGAACACAGCACAGTCAAACTAATGCGCGGCTTGCTGTTTGCGATGATGCAGCAAGCACCCAAAGTCGAACATTTTAAAAATACTCAATCGCCGCTAGATGCCCTGCACGCTAAATACAATACCCAGACTGGAAGTATTGTTGTCGGCGATGACAAGTGGGGACATTTACAGTTAGACGCTACATCTATATTTTTGTTAATTCTTGCTCAAATGACGGCTTCGGGACTGCATATAATTTTTACAATTGATGAAGTCAATTTCGTACAGAATTTAGTTTACTACATTGGTAGAGCCTATCGCACTCCCGATTACGGAATTTGGGAAAGAGGTCATAAAATTAACCGCGGCAATGCGGAATTAAATGCCAGTTCCGTCGGCATGGCTAAAGCAGCGCTGGAAGCAATAAATGGGTTGGATTTGTTCGGAGTTAACGGTTCTCAAGCCTCTGTCATTCACGTTTTGCCGGATGAAATTGCCAGAAGCCGCGTAACTTTGGAATCGCTTTTGCCTCGCGAATCTAGTTCAAAAGAAGTAGACGCCGCTTTATTGAGCGCGATCGGTTTTCCGGCTTTTGCTGTTGAAGACAAAGAATTAGTTGAACGGACTAGAAATAAAATTATTGACAAACTGCAAGGAAAATACGGCTGCAAGCGGTTTCTGCGGGACGGGCATCAAACAGTTTTAGAAAATGCAGATCGCCTGCACTACGAACCCACAGAATTAAAGCAGTTCGAGCACATTGAATGCGAGTGGCCGCTATTTTTTACTTATTTATTCTTGGACGGCATATTTCAGGGAAATCAAGCCCAAGTGCAGGAGTACCAGCAGCGTTTGGAATCTCTGGCAGTCGATCGCTCTGGTTTGCAGCTGCTACCCGAATTGTACTACGTCCCCGCCGAAAATATCGAAGCAGAAAAGTTAAATCCCCGCAGCCAGCAGCGCTTACCCAATGAAAATATTCCCCTAGTTTGGGCGCAAAGTTTGTATTTTCTCGGTCAATTGTTGAACGAAGGATTAATAGCAGTTGGCGATATCGACCCGCTGGGACGCCACCTGTCAGTCGGCCGGCACCAAGAAGCAAGCGTGCAAATTGCACTGTTAGCTGAAGACGAAGATTTGCAAGCAGAATTAGCCGCTAACGGAATTGCCACACAAACACCAAAACAAGTAGAACCAATTCAAGTCCGCCAGACAAAAGAACTGTCGGCTGTTTACACGCAAATTGGACGCAACGACCAATTAGGTTTAACCGGCCGCCCCGTGCGCCGGCTGCGGAGTTTAACAACTTCTCGGGTGTTTAAAATTCGCGGAGAGGCGATCGTATTTCTGCCATCTTTTTTGGACAGACAAGAGTTTTACCTAACTCTAGATTACCATTTTCTCGTATCTAAAATCAAAAGTGAACTAGCTCACATTCACCGCCACTGGTATCAATTGGGACGCCCTACCGTCACCCTGATGCTGACTCACACCATGCTGGAAACTGGGCGGGAAGCTTTGTTAGAATTGATGAAGGAACTCCGCGACGGACACTGCAATAATACTCCTATCAAACTCGGAAATCTCAATCAGCTAATGCTGACTGCTGGGATAGAAAAAATTGATTTTCTGCACGAATTTGAATTTACTGAATCTCCGGTAACAGGTGCAGTGGAAGTGCGCAACTATCTGACTTATAACCCTGAGAAAACTTGGCCTTTGGGTCACACCCAAGAATTCAGACTAGAGTGTGAAACTAATACTGAATTATTGCTAAACAGCCTGCGCGGTTCCGAAAACTTGTACGAACAAATTGAGTTGCTGCACACGCTAATTCGCCTCCAAGGAATGAATTTTGATACGGGATTTGGAGGTTGGGGAGAAACAGTTAAAGTAGCGGATTTACTCAACGAAGTTTATACTAAAGCTGGAGAAAGTTCGCAATCCAAAATCCAGTGGGCTGTGATCCGCCACGCCGCCGGTTTGCTGGATAAAGTTGATATTAGCTTGTCGGATGCTGTTACCGATATTTTGGTGCGACAAAAGCAGATTGCTGTGGGAAAAGCTTACAGCGAAGATTCAGTAATTTCGCGGCCCGGTTCCTACACCGAAGTGATGGACAAAATCCGCCAATTCTGCGGAGAGGATATTCGCGATCGAGTCCTCACCCAAGAAATTATGATCTACCTCGGCCTGCTAATTAAAGCCGAACCCCAGTTATTTAAAGGGTTGCTGACGCTGAGAGTTAGCTACTTTATTCTGCTGTTAACTAGCGAATTAGCCCGCGAATTGGGAGTGACGCAAAATGAAGCTTACGAACAATTAATGCAGCTAAGTCCCTTTGAAATCAAAAATCGCCTGCATCAAGTTTTGACAGAATACGAGGAAATGAACCAAATCCTCAAACAGCAAGAATCCCTGCGCGTCAAACAATCGGAAACAGAAATTGAATGGGTAGTCGCGCCAGTTTTTGAAGAACCGCAAATGCCTGCGGGAGGATGGCGCCGGAAGCGGCAAATGGAAGGCGCAGTCAACCGCGTGCCCAAGGATTTCTATCCCGATGTCTGGGGACTGCTGCGACACTGCAAAGGCTTGATAATTGGCGACAAATTAGAGCGGCGAAATCGGTTAGATAGCGATATTATTTTATCAGAAATGACGCCTGGGGAAAAGAATTTCGCGCTGCAAATCGAGCATTTGCTGAACAAAATTGTCGCGCCGGAATACCGACAAGTGAATATTGAGGCGCTGATGGAGTTATCTGCGATCGCCCAGCGCAATCCAGAATTGCAAGTAGAAGAATACATCGTTTTAGATGTGTTAGTCGGTCACGCAGTGCGCTTGAATTGGCAAGGAAAACACCCGGAAAGAGCCGATAAGTACGACGAAGATAAAGCAGCGGCTTGGCAAGGATTTTACAACACTTCGCCCTACGTTTGCGCGAGTCACGTACTGGATGCTTTCCGATTCTTAACCCATTTTGGATAGACAGAAATAAAGCAAGCGTGTCACACTCAAATCGAATTGTAGGGTGCGTCAGATGAAGTTCTATAACGATTATCGAGGTTTTCCAATCTGACGGCACCTTACTCAAATCGAATTGTTTATGCTTTAGCTAATTGGCTGAATACTTTGGGAAGGTAAGGTAATATAGATTTATGAAGTAGCCACGGCTTGACATGAAACTACCGGATCGCATTACAACCTATAAATACCTGATTAAAAGTCAGGTAGAACTCGAAGCGGAGTTTAATAGCCTTGCAGAAGAATGGCGTGCCCAGACAAGGATGCTGTCATTGGTTACACAAAAGTCAATGCACCCAGCTTAGGAATGAAAAATAAATAACTTAATGAATTACTCAGGTTGGGGTACGGCTCGATAATTCCATTTGGGCAAATAT
>NZ_JAUBPE010000121.1:0-13450 GCF_036700565.1 Microcoleus pseudofavosus SVA1_A4 | reverse complement strand
TTGCCCAACAATAGCTCAAAACCTCTGCCCTAGTATTTCTGAGTATTTATACTCATCGCAAAAGTGACACGCTCCCAGATGGCTCTCTGTGTCCTGGCCTACCTCAGTCGATTCGCTTTCGGGATGGCAAGTCCTTGCGACCTGTTGCTCCCTTCTTTGAGTTGTGGGTAACGGTTCAGTCAGGCAAGGATGGCACGATTAAGGAAGTGCCCCTGACCTTAAATTTACTAGCCGAGTTGGGCGCTTCCACTGAAAACATTCGGTATCGGATAACAGCAGGAAACCGGAAAGCTTCCTTCCGCACGGGCGATCCCGCTTGTTCCTACACCGCAATGGTAGAAGTGGCTGGCCAGGATTGCAAGCGTTACCCCCTGCTAGCATACAGCCGTCACACTGCGGGTCAAGCACCTCTAGTTTTGAAAGACCATCCCATTCCTCTGGGTCACTTCCAAGTCATGCGTCCGACTCCCGAAACCAAGTTGGGGGTAGACTTGAGTCAATTGCGCGTTCGCTTCACTCCTGCTAAAGGAAAAGTCTACGGCCCGCCAAGCGCGATCGCAGGTCCAGCTTCTAGGTTACCCCCCGGTGAAGCAGCAGCGCCTCTTTCAGAAGCGGGTCGCGTTTATGAAATTGTACCGCCAGAAAATCGCATCCTCAACGAAAATACGGTGTGGTCAAAGTATATTTTGGGACAAGAATACGACGATGCTTTACCCTCCGATAGTTATGACGGCGCGAATGTGGGGGATAACCGTTCCTGGGGAGTGGTGGATGACAGTTGCGATGCCGTTATTGAAGCTTACCTGGCGATCGCCTCCGAGCGCTACGTTGCTACGGCGCGGGTCTTGGTCGGCCCACCGGATTTTGCTCCGGATCGCCGTCCCTTTTACTCGATCGCCGATGACCTCGCCGACCGGGATCTGGATTCAGTACAGGTAAATAAAGACACCGAGCAAGTAACGGCAGAAGAAATTCAAGATTTATTCCACCGCATCTATGAAACCGTAAGCTTGATGAGTCTGGATTCAGCACGCACCCGTTCGATTCGGGAAAATGATTCAGACGACCAAAAGCCTAACTTTCCGGGTATGCCCCAAATCGACAAACGCAGTTTGTCGGGGGAAGATGTTCCTTATGTCGATAAAAGCCCAGATTTGCTGATTTCTTCAGCCCCTCAAGAAGAGAGCATTAGCGTTAAACGCGATCGCTTGCCCTATAAAGATGTCGCTCATTTCGTTCACACGCCCCTCACCGATATTGATACCCTAATCCATTTTTTCCGCAGTCATCAAAGGCACATCGAGCGGCTGATCCGTCCTCCCTTCGGTCATTTCCACCAACTAACAGATAATCCGCCACCGAATTCTGAACCCAACCCAGATTTCCGCGACCCTCGCATTTTACGCGACAAACTCTACGATATGCGGATGCCGCCCTATATGCGCGACTCAGATGAAAATCCTCTATCTCTGACTCGACGGCAGTATGAGGAATTGATGGCATTGGTAAAACTGTTGAACGAACCGCAAGCAAAATAGCGGTTTTAAATCGAACCAAGAAGGGAGTTGTCATGGCTGAAGAAAATAACACAGCAAAGAAAATTTTTCCTCGCAATTTAACTGCGAGGGCTGCCTATCAAGTAGCAGGCAATCCTGTCACTACCCGCTTGGAATCTGGGGTAGGTAACTGTTATCCGGGGTTGGAAATGCACGTTCCTGCCCTCGATCGCCGATTTTTTCCAGGGCTGCTGTTTACCTTTGTAGACTTGGCTGATAATTCACCTCCTTATACCGAACCCGGGCGGCGAGGAGCAAAGCTAATTTATGTCGATCTAACCGATCCAGAAATGAATCGCAGCAACCCTAAAGTTGGGCAACTTTATCAAGAATTATCTGGAGATAAGGGAACGAAACTTGCTACGGGAACCTGGTATCTGCACTCGATCGAGCAGGACGAAAAAGAATTTTTCATGTATGAATATAGCAGCGAAGATGTCGTTGATCGCACTCCCTTAGAAGGTTTAGTAGTCTGGCGTTTAGTCAGTAGCTTAAAACCAGAACCTGCTGCTTTGAAAATTAAATTGATCCGGCGCGATAGCGACTCCCCATCATTCATCGAATTGACAGCATGGCGGCGGCGTTACGTCGATGCGAAAACAGGAGTTATTGACCTTGCTTACTCTCCCGGTGAATTAGGACAGAGTTTGTGTTCCCCTTGGACCCATGATTTTCGCGATTGTGCTTGTCATTATTGGGCTTCTAATCATCCAGATGTCGTGTATGGTGCGATCGCTGCCGATGAAGAAATCCTGCCCGATGGCGAGTCAGCTAATCCCATTAAAGCCAATACTCCCATTGACTGGTTGCGCGAAGATCGATCGCCCTCTGGTACAGTAGCGGCGATGAATACGATCGACAAAAATCGCCCTTTCCAGTTCGACCATTTCCAAATTAACCAACGCTGGGAAGAGTTAAATATTGTCTTGCAGGGTCATGAAATAGGAGAAACTTACCAACCTCAACTCCGCGAAGCTGACCCCGATCCATTTAGTTCTCCTGCAGAATTGGCAGCCGAACTGCGAGAGAAATTAGCTCCCTTAGAAATGGCTCTGGCTTTGGAATATTTGTATGCTCGTTATTCGATTAAAACACCTGAAGAAATTGAAGGCGAAGTCTGGCCTACTCTCAAGTCAGATGTCACTTTCATGCGGCATTTTCTGATGATGGTAGCAGCAGGTGAAATGACTCACCTACGCTGGGTAAACCAATTGCTTTGGGGACTTTACCAAGCTGGATTAATTGAGTATTACCAACCCGTTTTGATCCCAGCTACCGAAATCCCGATCGGTCGCCATGACAAGCCGCGCCCCAGACAACTCCGTCGCCTCACTCTAGAAACGCTAGATGACTTTATTAAAGTCGAAAAACCGAGCGGATTTATTGAAGGAGCTTACGCGCGGGTTATTGCCACGTTGCGCCAACCTCAATATGAACATCTGAATCATTTATACGAACTGGCGATCCGGATTGACACCGACGGCGTACAGCATTTCAGCCAGTTCCACGATATTAAGAAGGCTCTAAAAGCCTACCCTAAAGATAGATCCGATCTTTACCTTCGCCAGGTTCGAGTAGGAAGGCAGGATGAGGCTCGTGAAGCCCTAATATTGTATAACGACATTATCCTTCCTCAACTATACAAAGCCTACTCTAGTTTCTCTGACAAACACTTTCACGCAGGTGGCGAACAGACTCATTCTGCTAGGGAGGCGATGACTAGGCTGAATCAAATTGGCGATGAAATGGCACGTCAGGGCATTGGTATTCCCTTCTGGGAAAACTAATTTTAGGTTGGGTTTTCTACTTTTTTTAAAATCTTTATGCACCTTAATTACTTGAGTAATAGTTCGGAAGTATTGTCAAAAATTCATTTTTTTGACACAGAATATGGCTTACATATGCTGATTGCCGATGGCTCTCAAGTTTATGGAATAGAGCCAGAATTGCAACAAGAAATAGAGGCCGCAGCCCAACAAAATACCGATACCGTCGATCGCCTTCTCCAACAATACGGATTGACTGCCAAAACCTTTATAGACGGTCAACCGTTGTCACAACCGCCATTAAAAGCACTGTCCCTCGCTGTTGCCCAGAAATGTAACCTAGGATGCACTTATTGTTACGCCCAAGAAGGCAGTTTCGGGGGGTTTGCCAAAAATATGTCTTGGGAGGTGGCAAAAGCGGCTGTGGAGCGATTATTTGAGGAAGCGCAACCCGAAGAGCGCGTGAATCTCTCTTTTTTGGGAGGAGAACCTTTAGTAAATCGTCAATTAATTCATGCTGCCACTCAGTTAGCTTTTGATTTATCCCAAAAAAGAGGTGTGAAAATTGGCTTTTCAATTACCACGAATGGTACTTTGCTTGAACCAGAGGATGCAGACTTTTTTGAGCGGTATGGATTTGCCGTAACAGTAAGTTTGGATGGTGTGGGGGAAGTTCACGATCGCACCCGTTCGTTCAAAAGTGGCAAAGGCAGTTACGAGCGAGTCATGGCTAATATTAAACCGTTACTATCCCAGCAACGACAAATGCAAGTTTCCGCCCGCGTTACGGTAACACCTAAAAATTTGTACCTGCGAGAAACCTTGGAGCATTTTATCGGTTTGGGATTTCACAGTATCGGCTTTTCTCCCATGCTGAGTTCGCCAACAGGACGCGAGCAAATGGAAACAGAAGGTCTCCAAGTGATGCTCGCACAAATGATTGACTGCGGGCAAGAGTTCGAGCGGCAAACAATTGCAGGAAACCGCTATCCCTTTGCCAATATAACTTCAGCAATACAACAAATTCATCGAGGCACTCATAGACCCTACCCTTGCGGTGCAGGTGCAGGATATATGGGGGTATCTGCGGAGGGCAATCTCTCTGCTTGTCATCGCTTTGTCGATGATGAGGCTGGTTTTATGGGCAGTCTGAAAAACGGCATCGATCGAGAAAAACAAGATCGGTGGTTGGCAGAAAGACAAGTCGATCGTCAAGAACCTTGCAATAGCTGTTGGGCGCGTTATTTGTGCAGCGGTGGATGCCATTATGAGGTGATTCATCGCGGTAGACCTGCTTGCGATTATATTCGGGGCTGGTTGCATTTTTGCTTGCAAACTTACGTCAATCTATTAGAAAAATGTCCGGCTTATTTTATGGGCGATCGCATTCCTATTTGAATTAACAGGACTTAGGCAAAAAAACCGGGATTCTATGAAAAATCTTCGCTTGGGAATTAGATATTTATGCAGAAACTAAGTTTCTAGGTTCCTAACGCAGAGGCAAAGAAAGCGGATTTATTGAGACAATTTTTAAGCTAAAATCCAAACTCTCAAATCTCAAATCGAATGACTGCTAATTTCCCGATTGAAACCGAAGTTTGTGTGGTGGGCGGTGGGCCTGCTGGTTCTAGTATTGCTCGCAGGCTGGCACTTTTAGGTCACAATGTTTGTTTGATCGAACAAGCGGCGTTTCCTCGCCCCCACATCGGGGAGTCTTTGCCGCCGTCTATTATACAGGTGTTTGAATTGTTGGGGGTGCGATCGCTAATCGAAGCAGCGGGTTTTTTGAGAAGCCATCGCGCGCGAGTTCGTTGGTCAAGTACCGACAATAGTTGGCAATCGCACCCCGGAGAATCTGGGTTTCAGGTCGATCGCGGTCGATTTGACCAGTTACTATTAGAAGCAGCCAAAGAAGTCGGGGTACGTGTTTTGCAACCGGCACGTGTCTCTCGTCCCCAACGGCAAGGACAATATCAATGGTTGGTTCCCGTTCGTTCGGGCGATCGCCACTACACCATCAAAACACGGTTTCTGGTTGATGCGACGGGAAAACACAGCCCCCTATCTGGGAAAAAACAGCGTTATTCTGCGGCGACATTGGCATTGTACGGTTATTGGAAAAACACCAGTTTTCATGGTGCAGAAAGTCGCGTGGAAGCAGGTGCAAATGAATGGTTCTGGGGCGCATATTTACCAAATGGTACTTTCAATGCAGCAGTTTTTCTGGATAAGCAGCGGTATGCCCAAATAGGAGGGGATAGGCAAAAATTCTATGAAGATATGCTAGCAAAAACTACTTTATTCCCCGAGTGTTTGCAGGGCAAGTTAGAAACTCCGGTGCAGCTTTGCGATGCCTCGTCTTATTTTACCACAGATCCGATAGGGCTAGATTTTATCCGAGTTGGTGAAGCGGCACTTTCTATCGATCCGTTGTCTTCCCAAGGTGTACAAGTGGCAATGATGTCTGCTTTTACTGGCAGCATTGCAGTACACACAATTTTAACCCAGCCAGATAGCACCGATGCCGCGATCGCTTTTTACCGCGACCGACAGAGAGAAACCGTTGATCGCAATCAAAAAACAGCGGCCCAATTTTATGCCGAACAAGATATTTATCCTGCTACTTCTTTTTGGCAAAGTCGCGCCCATAAGCCCGCGATCCAAAACCTAACTGAATGGCAATTGAATACTTCTCTCTTTAACCTCAACAGTCGCATCCAGTTGTCGCCTGCGGCAAAACTGATGCTTGCGCCTGTCATCCAAGGGAATTTAATTGAGAAAGTTAAAGCCTTGCACCATCCGGGATTAGATCGACCTGTAGCTTATTTGGGAAACGTTGTGATCGCCAGCTTCCTCGAAGAATTGGTTGCCGGACAAACTGTCTTGGAACTGATGCAAAAATGGTCAAAACAGCAAACTTTGCCGATTTGTTGGCAATTGCTGCAATGGTTTTGGTCTCAACATATTCTCGTACCGCTTTGCCCCTGACCTATCTCTTATAAAAAGGAAAAACAATGACTTTCACTCGCGATCAACTCAATCAAACCGAACAAAACTACTTATCAAAAGCCTATCGCTTTGAAAGATCGGGTTGGATATTTTTACATATTGAAGGTGCTCCATTTGAACGAGGGTTTCAGCACGGCTATTTACTTGCAAAAGAGCTAGACGAAGCCTTGAAAACGATTAAATTTACCAGTAAATGGGATACAGGAGATACATTTGATTTCTTTGAAAATGCAGCAATAGATCTCTACGATCATTGGTTAAACAAGGACGAGTTAGGTGGGGAATTTAAAACTGAGCTTGAGGGAATTGTAGCTGGAGCTTTGAAGGCGGGTGTAGAAATTTCCTATCCAGAAATTTTAGCTTGGAACGCTAATATAGAACTGTTGGGTGATTGGTGGCCCCAACATAAAAATACACAACCCGGAGAATTCCTGCGAGGTCATCACTGCAATTCCTTCATCGCTACCGGTGACAAAACAACCGCAGACGGTGGAATTGTTCTAGCTCACAATACTTGGGATACATACATCAACAGTAACTCCGCCAATATCGTCATGGATATTCATCCAGATCGGGGAAATAGCATTTTAATGCAGAGTGCGCCCGGTTTTTTGCACAGCGGTACTGACTTCTTTTTAACAGGTATTGGAATTATTGGTGCCGAAACCAGCATTGCTGGATTTTCTGGATATGATGAAAAGAAAGCTCCTGAATTTTATCGAGTCAGAAAGGCAATGCAATACGCCCAAAGTCTTGATGAATGGATGGAGATAATGCAGGTTAATAATAACGGGGGGTATGCCAATAGTTGGTTAATTGGAGATATTCGCACGGGAGAAATTGCGCGGCTAGAATTGGGATTAAAATATGTCGGTATCACCCGCAAGCAAGAAGGATACTTCTGGGGATGTAATGTTGTCGAAGATCCGAGAATTCGCAATCAAGAATGCGATAACGTAGGGTATTCCAACCTACTCCAAAGTGGTGGGCGTCGGGTGCGTTGGGAGCAACTTCTGGCTGAGTATTGCGGGAAAATTAACATTGAATCTGCAATGGCAATGATTTCCGATGATTACGATGTTTACCTCAAAGAACACAATTCATCAAACCGCACCATCTGTGCTAGGTTCGATCGCGATCCTGCTGCCTTTAATCCTCTAGAATTCGGGCCTTACTATCCTTATGGAGCTAATGATGGTAAAGTAACGGATAGTACGATGGCTAAACAAATGAGTTTCTTGGGTCGCTACGGACATCCGAACGGCTCAACATTCAATGCTAAACAATTTTTAGAAGAACAGCCTCAGTATGCTTGGCAAGGTGAGTTTCTCAGAGATAAACCTCATCAGCCGTGGGTAAATTTTTCCGCTCGTAACGAGGGATAGATTTAGCCAAAAAATGGTCGCTCTGCGTTTACAGTTATAGAAAACATTGCATAAGGGAAACTTAAATCTGTTAACAGATAAAAATTAGTAGCGGTCGATAGACAGTTTTCTGTTTTGAGTAAAATTTTATTGAGTCTTTAAACAGCAGCCCATGTTTTATTTGATATTAGGACTTACGCAACTGGCAGACTCCAATCGATTTGTAGGATGCGTCAGACTTTCGTTATAAGGCGATTATCAAGGGTTTGGGATAGTAGCGCACCTTACTAATTGTGCCAGTTACATAAGTCCTGTACTTGTAGGGTGCTGATGGCACACGTTACTACTACAGATAGTGTAAAGATTGATTCATGCAGCGTAAGTCCCGATGGAGAAGGTTTTTGAAAGTTGAGTGTTACTGGCTGTTTTCTAGAAACGTATGTGCCTGTTAGTTGAGGACTTTACCTCTTGGTTGAAAAGTTTACCTCTTGGTTGAGAAGTTTATTGTTTGAGTACAAGTCATTGGGGGCAACAAATAATATCCGATATCGGCAGCGGCTTGCACCGACATAATAAAGTCGATGGTACTCTTTAAGTTTCTGTTGCCTGCTCAAATCTTGACCGATTAACAATCTGCTGAAAAGGTCGCTTCCGTCAATACCAACTTCATCAAAAGTGCTGCCTTGCGAATTGTGAATTGTCAAAGCAAAGCAATTGTCAATTTCAGCAAACAAGTCATCTTTGAACCAGTAATATTTCCTCCAAAGAAATCCATTGCGTTTAGCACTCTTGAGCTTTTCTTTAAGTTCAGCCTGGTAGCGCTTATTTTCGGACTCGTGCAGGACAAAGATTTGCCGAAAAAGACCGTCATCAGTCACAATCTTTAGCAGCCAAACTCTATAGCCACAGTGCTGGTTAATCTCAACTTCCTTGACGGTAAATTCCGTTGAAGTCGGCAAAATTACAGTTTTGCCATCGGGTGCCATGACGGGCTTTTTGGTAATTAACCTCTCTCCCGGTACAAATCTGGGTGCAGCTTGACCGTAGATTTGTTCTCGGATAAGCTGATTGTGGTATTTGACTCGTTTGTTAGTCCAGCACAGAATTCTGAAGCGATCGGGATTTTGACTAAATTCTAGATCGATCGTTTTGACAGCATATTGTAGCAGCGTTTCTGATTTAACTTTGAATGCACCGTTTGACTTGTCTCCTTTTTTGTATTTAGAGTGTGGCAAAAATATGTCTGCTTTGCTATTGACAAAAGAGCGGCATTCTGTTATAAAATCGAGCACAGGGCTTTCCCCTGCTTGCCGGACAACTTTGGTCAGTACAGCTTTATTGGTAATGCTGAAAGCAGGCGACTTTTTTTCTCCTACAGGATTGAGTTGAGCGGGGTCGCCCATTAAAATTAGCTTGCGGTGATTGAAGAATGTGCGTTCAAAATTGCGTTCTATCCATTTCCACAATTCGCTTCCAACCATCGAACATTCGTCGAGGAAGATGATATCGTAGAGGTGAAGGCTGCTGGAACTTGTCTGTTCCAAAGCTTTTTCTTGTTCTTTTCTGACCATGCCTAATCCTAAAAGTTGGTGTATTGTCATAAAATCTACTCCGAAAATGCCTTGAGACGCTGCCATTTTTCTGAGGATGCCGACGGCTTTGTTAGTAGGTGCTGTGAGGGCAATGCGTTTGCTTTGACTCAAGAGTTCTTGGATAATTTGAAAGACGATTGTGGATTTTCCAGTTCCTGCATAGCCGCACAGCAAGAAGAATGACTCGGTAGTGGTTAGAAAGGTTCTCAATTTGTCGAGGGCTTGCTGCTGTTGCGGTTTGAGCGTGAAGGGAAATTGTGTAAGTTTTTGGGGTTGTTCGAGTAAGGTTTGAATCATTAGTTAGCGTCCGTTACTAATTTTATCAACCTCTGATTAAGCGTTAGCTTGACGGGGGAGTCTTTCAAGAGTAGGTTTTTTAGATTCCGGGCAAGGAAGATTCCTAAGTCTTGTTAATAAAACTTTTAAGATAAATAGGAAATTTTTCTGTTTTTTGTTCCAGCAAAAAAGCACCGTTTACACCCTACGGAGTGCTCGCTACTTCCCACTCATCTCCTAAATGGCATCCTTTCTAAATCAAGTTTAACAACTTTTTCCAGAGCTTCAAGACGCTTGTTTAATGTTTTATGTCGGGGACATTCTACAGCATACTCATATTTAGAACCTGTATGTTGCAGTTCATAAATTTGGCACTCAATTAAATTGCTCAAGTTGCCGACTAGCTTTTTGACAGGTATTAGCCACGCTTTAGCTAGTGCTTTAGTACGAAACCCAATCCAAGCTGTAAAGTAGGAGCCGTCTTCGCTAATTTGATAAGCCACATTGGGCGATAATTTAACAATAGGTTTGATGCGGGCAATACCCAAACCTTTGAGTTCTCTCAAGCTGTAACTTAGGAGTTCTCCGCTGTTCCACTGGATGTGAAATGGACGTGGCTCTTCAACGTTCAAGTGTTGGACTCTCCCCATTCGTTGAAATCCTTCTCGGTGCTGTAAAATGCAATCTCCCTCTCTAAATCCGTAGAAGCCTTGTTTCTTTGTTAGGTTTTCTAACTGCTGCTTCCAGGCTTCTTCCCAAGCTATGTCAAAGTCGAGAAGTTGGTAATTTTCTTCGCTCAATTGTTGAGCTATTTTTTCTTTTAACTGCTGTTTGTAGATTGGCATAGCGAATTCTAAAAAGTTGTCGGGTACTTCGAGAGCTAAATGCGTTTTAGCTCTGATTATGATATCGGTAACAGATAAATAGCTGGCGGCTTTTAATTGCTGGGGTGTCGGGATATCTATGGTACAAATTGTCGGGTAGCCGGGAAACAGGTTGATGGGAAAGTGATACAATTGGTCGAGAGCCGAGATGAGAATGTGGTGTTCGCTTAGCGATTCTACTTTGAAAGGAGTTGCGTTACTAAATTGTATCTGTTCGGAATTAGCGAGTAGGATAGTTGTGCAAGCTGGAAGTTCTCCCGCAGTATTTTGAGGGATAAACTGAGGAACGAGAGAGATTGTGAGGGCGCGGATTTCGTCGAGGTTATAAGTCCAAGAAAATGAATCTTCGCCCGAACTTGCGTCCCAAGTAATTGTCACAGGTTTTTCAGTTTGATTGAGAGAAGTAACAGTACCGTATTGGTTACCAGTTTTAACGATATCGTTTAATTTGAAGGGATGTTCTTCAGCAGGTGCATCCGCGAGAAAAGGAAAAATTACTGCAATCACTTCTTTAACTTGAGGGGAGTGCTGGCTTGCTGATTCAGGAAAGGTTTTGTGGGGGTTAATATTAGAATTCTTAGTATTCATAACGGTAAAAAGTTGGTTATCCCTTAACTTCTCCCGCTAGGGGTAGCTTTTAATTTAGAGGTTTCCTCAACCAATAGTTATTGCTTAAATTGCAGGAAATGACTTAGCTGTTGTTAGAGGGGAGGCTCAGTTGCGATCGCCAGCTATACTGGTATCACCCACATTTACGATCGCACAGCTATTAGTGTGAGTATATTTACTCATATAATTAGAGCTATCGGTACAAAATGCGATCGCTAGGTCGCGTCAATCAAGACTAGAATAACAAGCTATACACTTAGTACTGTGGGTTCGCTGAATTCAAGTCACATCAAAGATTTATGGCTTATGTAGACAGAGATGTAGCTGATAAAGACACTCTGGCATTTTCATTAGTCGCAGAATCTCTCGCTGGAGCTCGTTAAGCGGTGTAATGAAGAAAGAAGAATTGGGCAAAAAATAAAGAGTGAGGTGGCAAAAAGCGTGGAGTAGTTGCTCGGTAGAGGGACGAGCAGTCGCTCTCTTAGGATTACCATTGTAAAGACCAGCCAAAGACTGTTGATTGGTTTGAAGTGCCTGTCGAACCACAAACTCAATTAGGGTAAATACCCTCAATGCGATAGTCAACAGAAACATCAAGCCGGTAATCCGGTCTTGATTTTGGAAATAGATGGGTAGCGCAGGCAAATGACCACGTTTAACACGATGAAAACTGCGTTCCAAAAGCCATTCATCCCGATAGTAAATAACAGCTTGCGGAAGGGTGAGTCGTTCCGTGGAGGCATTGGTGACATACAATCTCCATCCCGCCAATTTTAACGCCTGTTCAATCGCCGTAGATTGTGGCTGAATGTGAAGTTGGATCTCAAGCCGAGTTATCTGCTGTGTTGGTGATTTGGCAGTGGGTCTTCCCCGTCCGATATAGCGAGTTTCCGTGATGGTTTCAGTCGCGGTCGTGACCACAAACAATTCTTTGACGCGGCAACGTTTGAGAATTGTCTCTACCTTCACCGAGAGTTGTTCGAGGTCATCGCCTGGTTTCGCAGCTAGTTTATTGAGGGAAGCAGTAGCTTGATCGATGCGCTGTTGTAAACCAATTATTGTCGCTCGTGCGAAGTCATCAGAGTAGACAACTAGATATCGCTCATTCCAGCGTACCCATTTGCCAGTGCCTGGATTTAACCAAAATTTACCCAACTCTACGTCAAATCCTTTTCCGACAGCAGGCTCAATCATATCCTGTCGTGGTAATCGAATCTCTACCGAGTCAGCAGGTGGAGCGAGCACCCATTGTTTGAGTAACTCTGGGTGTTGTCCAGTCATTGGTAGCGGGAAACAATAAATACCGCCTTCGTTGGCTATCTGGGCACGGGTGGCGATGGCTCCTGCCTTACAATCGGCGACCAAGACAAACTGGTTGTGACCAATGACTTTTGCCATCTTCTGCCAAGTTGGATAATAAATTGGATCGTCTGCTCCATTCCCAGCTAGAGTTGCACTTACCAATGGGATTCCCGCTGGGTCAAGAGTACCTAACATTTGACGATATTGGAGTAGGTCTGGTCGTTTGTCTTTAGAATGTCCATAGCGTAGCAAACTCTCGGACTCAGATTCCTGCTGTTGGTGATTCACACTAAAACTACTCGTGTCTACTCTTGCTACTTCTGTTGGTAAGTCATAAGCTCGGATGAGATGTTGCCCAATTTTTTCTTCTATTTGAGTGCAAGCCGATGTTTGTAAACCTAACTCTTCTACTACTCTGGCTAATCGGTCATCGCTAGTATCTTTCTCCCCAATTGACCAGCCTGTAACTGCTTCTAACACTTTTATGTGTTTTTTTACCCACTCTTCTACTGCGCTCAATCGATGATCTGCTTGGGTAATTATGTATGTTAATAGCAACACACTCAATTGCCCATAGCTCATTCCTTGATGGTTTCCGTGTGGCTTTGATAGACTTTTATCGATCCATTTAGCAATCTCCATCTGCTTGAGCCACTCTACGACTATTGGAATGTCATCAATTCGTTCGGAAGTTATTTCGACCGTTTCGTTTTTCATCCCATTTCCCTCTCCAGCAACTGCTCTCTAGCCTACCTCTCTTGGGTTATACTCTTTATCCAGTTACATAATTTCCCTATCCCTTGAGGCGTAAGAGTTTAATTCTTTTTCCTCTCCTCAAATCAGCGAACCGAGAGTTAGTACACTTTAACAAGCCTGCCTTTGACAATCTATCGAGTTAACAGCACCTAATTGATAAAAAATTCTCCCAGTTATCAGTTGCTTCTATAACTGGGAGAATTTGCGGGAAAGCCGATATATTCAGGACTTACGCAAAAATTGGCTTAACACACTACTCATAAGTAGTTAAACAAAATTAATTACATAAATAACTAATATGATATAATAAAAATATTAAGTGTATTTAAAGAGGCT
>NZ_JAUBPE010000120.1:0-13699 GCF_036700565.1 Microcoleus pseudofavosus SVA1_A4 | reverse complement strand
CACTTGTCGGTATGATCTAATCAATGACGTGGCGATCGACTGACTCACTCTTTTAAGATACAAGGGGCGGGTTCGCCAACCATCTCTAATGAGTACCAACAATTGAAATAAACCCGCCCCCTCCCAACGACAATTTCCCGATCGTACTTTCGGGAAAACCGGAAAACGGGCGATCGCATTTGTAGGAAAATTGGAAACAAGCGATCGAATTTCTTCGGTGGGTGGGGGCGGGTTGATCGGGATTGTTTGTGGGTATTAAATAAGGATATAAAAATGGGGATAATTAATTTTTTACGAAAGCTTGCCAGTCAGCTAGCACAATTCATCGATACGAACGATGGCGGAAATGGTGATAACTCCGCAGGTGAAGATTCCCAAGAATATGCAGAATTTATCAGAGAATTATTGCAAGCAGAAGCAGCTAGCGATAGCGATATTAAAGTAATTTATCCGATGCTGGCCGGGCGGCAACATCTCCTCAATGCCCGTTTTGCCGAAACTTTAAAGCAAGTAGCCCAGAGGTTAATTGCGGAACATCCAGAAGCAATTGAGTTCATTGTCGGCCTTATTGAAAATTTGAGTATTGATATTAATCAATTCCCTCTTGGCAGTAGAGCGAATAATATTGAAATTGCCATTACTGGTTATCAAATAGTTTTAAACAATCGGCAACCGGGAAGCGAAAACTATGCTGGAACTCAAAATAACCTAGCTACTGCCTACAGTAACAGGATAAACGGTTCGCGGACCGAAAATCTGGAACGGGCGATCGAGTTTTATGAGGCTGCTTTAACTGTCTATACCCTTGAGGATTTCCCTGAAGATTGGGCAATGACTCAAAATAACCTAGCCCTTACCTACACTAACAGGATAAACGGTTCGCGGGCCCAAAATCTGGAACGGGCGATCGAGTTTTTTGAGGCTGCTTTAACTGTCTATACCCTTGAGGCTTTCCCTGAAGATTGGGCAATGACTCAAAATAACCTAGCTATTGCCTACAGTAACAGGATAAACGGTTCGCGGGCCGAAAATCTGGAACGGGCGATCGAGTTTTATCAGGCAGCTTTAACTATCTATACCCTTAAGGATTTCCGTGACTATTGGGCAACGACTCAAAATAACCTAGCTGGTGCCTACAGTAACAGGATAAACGGTTCGCGGGCCGAAAATCTGGAACGGGCGATCGAGTTTTATGAGAAAGCTTTAACAGTCTATACCCTTAAGGATTTCCCTGAAAAATGGGCAGCGACTCAAAATAACCTAGCTATTGCCTATAGAAACAGGATAAACGGTTCGCGGGCCGAAAATCTGGAACGGGCGATCGAGTTTTTTGAGGCTGCTTTAACTGTCTATACCCTTGAGGCTTTCCCTGAAGATTGGGCAATGACTCAAAATAACCTAGCTATTGCCTACAGTAACAGGATAAACGGTTCGCGGGCCGAAAATCTGGAACAAGCGATCGAGTTTTATCAGGCTGCTTTAACAGTTTATACCCTTAAGGATTTCCCGTTCAATAATGTATTAACATTAAATAACCAGGGCTGGGCTTATCTGGCAAAACTAGACAACATCAACCAAGAAAAACCAGAAGACACAAACCAAAAAGCAGAAACTCTCCAAAGTGCCTACGATACCTTTAAAAATGCCATAACCGGAGCCGCCAAACTGCGGAAGTTGGAATCGGGGAATGAAACCAAACAAAAACACGATTTGCAGTGGGATAGACTCTATGCAGGCATGGTGCAAGTATGTCTTGATCGCCAAAGCAACCAAGAAGCACTAGAATATGCCGAAGCCAACAAAGCCCGCAACCTTGCAGAAGTCATCGCCCAAAGACAGAAAAACCCCAAAACCCTAGCACCCATCACCTTCAGCGAAATCACCCAACTCCTCACCCCAAACACCGCCCTCATTGAGTGGTACATCACTGACGCAGAAATTATCACCTTTGTAGTCACTTACCCCGACGTGCTGACAGTGCATCGCCATCGTCAACACGATGAATTAACCGACTTAGTTAATGAATACCGGGAATCCTACAAAACCAGCAAAACCGACTGGCAAAAACAACTTGCTACCTATCTCCAGCGCCTCGCCGACATCCTCCAAATCACCACAATACTGCCCTCACAAAGTACCCGCTTAATCCTAATTCCCCACTGGTTGCTGCACCTGTTCCCCCTCCACGCCCTACCCCTAACCGACGACGAATTCTTATTAGATAAATACCTCGAAGGCATTCAATACAGCCCCAGTTGCCAACTCCTGCAACAGATTACCATCCACCCGAATTTTGACCAACTCCTCGCCCTGCAAAACCCCACCTCCGATCTGCGCTACACCGATTTAGAAGTCGCCAGCATCGCCCCCAAATTCGCGCTCAGTCAAATTCTCCCCGGCAATGAAGCGAGTAAAACAAATCTCCTAGAAAAGTATCTAGAACAGTTAGAAAACGCCCACTGCGCGCACTTTTCCTGTCACGGCTCCTTCAATCCCGACGATCCGCTAAAATCGTTTTTAATCTTGTCTGGCGGCATCATCGGCGGAGATTCCCAGTCAAGGGCGGGATCGGATTTAGATGAATCGAATCGTTACGTGGAATGGCGCGACGGCAAAACAGCCGACATTAACAAATGCCTGACATTAGCAGATATCTTGTTACTGCAATTCAAATATTGCCGCTTAGTCGTGCTTTCCGCCTGCGAAACCGCGCTAATTGACACCAACAATCGCTCCGATTATATTGGATTACCGACAGGATTTATCCACGCCGGTGCAATGGGAACCCTAGCCAGTCTTTGGGCTGTCAACGACCTCTCCACCGCCTTGATCATGGTAAAATTCTATGAATTGCTCAAACCAGGAGTCAGCATCGGTAAAGCCCTCCACGATACCCAGCGCTGGTTTAAGTCTGCCGCGACTTCCGATTTGCTATCATGGGTGCAGGAATCGGACAGTTTCGAGGCCGATAGAAAAAAACCGATCCTCAAGGAATTAAAAGGCTACAATAATGACGAACAACCCTATGGCGATGTTTATCATTGGGGAGCGTTTTGTGCGATAGGATTATAATCCAAGGAAAGATTTAATTTAATCGATGAAAACCGATAGCATATTTTACAACATCTTCCAAGAATTCCCCTTTGTATTCTTTGCCCTTTTAGGCATACCCGCCGAGAGTGCCAACCAATACCAATTTACATCCCAAGAAGTCAAACAATTAGCTTTTCGCCTAGACGGTTTATTTCTACCAATTATTCCCGATCCTCAACTACCATTCTACGTTGTCGAAGTCCAATTTCAACCAGATCCAACTCTCTACTACCGTCTTTTTGCCGAACTATTCATCTATCTCAAACAATACCAACCGCCGCACCCTTGGCAATTGGTAGTCATCTACCCAAATCGGCAAACCGAAAGAGAAAATAGCATCCACTTTCAGGAAATGCTCGCCCTCCCACAAATCACCCGTATTTACATCAATGAACTAAGTGCATTAGAAACAGCATCTCTACCCATAAAATTGATTAAACTGGTAATCGAACCAGACAACACCGCCGAAAACTTTGCCATAGATTTAGCCAGACAAGCCGAAACCGAAATATCGGATACCACAGCCAGAAAAAACTTCATCAACTTACTAGAAACCATCATTGTTTACAAATTACCCCAAAAAACCAGAGAGGAAGTTGCCGCCATGTTTAACCTAACTGACTTAAAACAAACCCGATTTTATCAAGATGTTTTTGCAGAAGGACAAGCAGAAGCTAAACAGCGAGAAAAAGCTGCTATTCTCAGAATGTTTAGTCGGGGAGTAGCTACAGAAGATATTGCTACATTCTTAGACTTACCTGTAACTGAAGTAACAGCGACTATCGCCGAATCTCAAAAAGAACAAGCTGAACAAGCCGACCAAAATTAATCAACCCACGCTAAAATTAGTAGGGTGCGTCAGTTGCGAAAACCCTGATTTTTCGACCAACCTAAGACTGACCCACCTTACAAGTCGATCGAAGTGTGACACTTGCCTAATTGCTCATTCAAACAACATCCATTTGTGAGGTAAAATTATGAACGAAGTCGATATTTTGTCCCAAATCTATAACGCCATTACCACCGCCCCGGCAATTTTGACTCCCCCTTTTATCGAAAAATTGCTCGCCGAAGTCCTCCCTTTAGCAGAATCTGGTGCTGACAATGATACTGTAGAAGATGCTATCAATACACTCTACAAACAATTTAAAGATGTTAGAGATGCAATTAAAAGTCTGGTGAGAAAAAATCTCGATGATGTAGAAGCAGAAGCCACGCCCGGTTATGAAACAATCGTCAATACCTATCCCGATATCAAAAAGCTAGAAGCAAGCTTGAAAAAACGCATTGACAAAGCCGATGCTAAAAATTGACCATCCCCAAATCTACATCTACAGCTACCAACTCAGCCAGAAAAGCAAAACCGAAGCTAACTCAATCTGGACTTGGGCTAATACTATCTGGCAACATTTTAGCCCCGAAAAAGAGATAATTTTTTCCCAAGCCAACCTCGGTTATCCCCTCACTAAAGTCAAAAAATTCTCGCATTCCAATAAAATTGATGGTTCTTTTAAGTTTTGCCTTCTGGAGGATAGCGAAGGCATTTTAGCGAGAATTGGTAGCCCAGAAACCGAGGAAAATAAAAACCTAGAAATTACAGAATTACAACAATTTAATGAAAATAATCTCCTAATTCCTGATAATTATCAAGATTGGCTAGGACAGACTATTTTTATTACCTACAAATTACAAACTTATTCACATCCAACCAAACATTCCATCCGCCAAGTTGCAGATGAATGTTTCAATAATCTGTTCCCCGAAGCATCTGTGCGTCCACCTTTTTACCGCGATACTGAGTTACTGGGTTCTCCAATTTTTGAGTATAGTTCGATAAAAAGTCAACTGCAAGTCTTTGTTTATCTGGTTGATGATGATATTGAGGAAAAATTAGGGCAAATTATTCAACCTTTGTTTGAACTGTTTTATTACCGCCATAAAATCACTAAAGCTTTTCTGGATAGTCGCAGCAATTATGATTTACTTAAGAAACTCTATGCAGAAATTGAGGTGACAATTGCTAGCTTAGAAACAAAAATCGCTGACTTTGAATCGAACAATAATGTTGCTTGCCAGGAAAATGTCGATCTAGATGAGTCTTTAACCTCTCTCAAAATCAAACTAAAAGAGTTACTTGGAGAAAGTTTGAATTATGAAAGAGCCTTAGAATATCTCGAAGATTTTAATAATACGATTAATATTCATGTTTACAATTATCAGGAAAAGCTCTCTGAGATTTCTTATAAATGGCAATTTTCAACGGATAAATTGAGCGCATTTAATTTTTTTATTGAGAGAAGTTGTCCGTATTTTCAACGACAAATTCAGGGCGATTTAGGCTATTTTAAACATCGTACTGATTTGATTAAGATTGCGGTGGATTTGGTAGCGGGGATTGTGGATATCGAACAAGCAGAAATCGATCGCTCTTTAGAAAGAACTATTCAAATATGGGGTACTGGATTAGGGGCTGGAGGCCTTGTGGTGTCTGCGGTTTCAAATTATATCCAGACACCCCTAGTGTTCAGAATACCTCAAAAAGGGGATGTGCTTCATCCGGCTGTAGCTAGTCTGTTGTTGAGTCTTTTGGTTGTAATTCTGGTTTCTGGATTGATGGGCTGGATTAATGGTGCGTGGAAGATTAATCAGTTGAAATGGTTTCGGCGCAAGTCTGAACCTCGGAGATTGCACGATTCCCAACGTCCACCAGTTAATGATATGTTACAGGAAGCGGCCCAAGTGCGACAGAATTCTGAACAATAAGGCCAAAGAAACCGGGTTTTTACCGAATCTTTGCGCCACAATTAATGATTGTTCCCAAAAACCCGGTTTCTGACTCCGCCGGCTAAGAGATAATTCAAAAGTGTTGAAATCCTCGATCGACCTTTAACCCCGCATCAGGATAAATCCCGCTGCTATCAATCAACCAGATATCGGTGCTATCCGTAGTGATTCCCACGATCGCAGCACCATCACCAATTCGATCGACCAATAGCTTAGCACGGGCGATCGGCAAAAACAACACTAACTCAAAATCTTCGCCGCCGTAGAATGCCCAATCTAAAGCTGTTTCGGTTGATACGATTTCCCTTAAAATAGGAGGAATTGGTATTTGGGCGCGATCGACTTTTGCGCCAACACCGCTAGCCCGACAAATTTGAATAATCGCATCCGCTAAACCGTCGCTGCTGTCCATTCCGGCGATGGAAATTGGGGATTGAACCCCCCCCGGCCCCCCCTTGCTAAGGGGGGGAGAATTGAAATCTTGCTTCCCCCCCTTGGTAAGGGGGGGACTGAGGGGGGGTTCCATCGCGCCTTCGGAACCTAATATTTCCCAAACAACCGGCAAAACATCCAGTCTCGGTTTAGGGCGCTGGTGAGCGAGAATTAAAGAAGCTCGATCGACTTCTGTAAGATTTTGCCCGAATTCTGGATTTAACAGCAATTCTAATCCCGCGCGGGAGGCCCCGTGAACACCCGTGGCGACAATCGCCCACCCCGATCGCGCATTTGACCGACGAATGGTACGATCGAACTCAACCTCCCCAAAAGCAGTAATCGCCACCGTCACCACGGGCGATCGCACAACATCGCCACCGACGATCGGCGTATGATATTCTTGCAAGCAAGCCGTCATCCCCCGATAAAACTCTTCAACCCACAGCACAGCCGTATCCGCCGCCACAGCCAAGGCTACAGTCACCGCCAGAGGCGTTGCTCCCATCGCAGCCAGATCCGACAAATTTGCCGCTGCGGCGCGCCAGCCTGCGTAATAAGGCCCCGTAGTTCGATCGCTAAAATGCACTCCATCCACCAACATATCTGTAGTGATAGCGAGAGATTGGTTGGGATTTGTAGCCATGACAGCGCAATCATCACCCACTATCTCTGCGGGGCAGAATTTTTGCAATATTCTTAAAAGACCTTGTTCGCCGATATCTTTAACTTTCATAAATTTGAATTAGTCGATCGCACTTTCTCACTTCACCATTCCTTACCCGAATTCGGCGGCAAGCGCAACCTAGGAAACCTATAAAAAGTATCCCCTTCATCATCTACCTCTAAAACCGCCGAAAAAATCTTAACTTGCCGATCTAAATACTGCTGAGCAATTTCCGCCTCAACCCTAGCATTAGCCGCCAGTTGAATCAGCGACACCTGACTGTTTTGAGTTTCCAACAACTGATAAAAAGCCTCATCTAACTGTCGCTTTTGCTTGCTTTCATTGATATTATTTACAATCAGCAAGCCTGCGAATCCGCCCAAACCAATTACCAATAAAAATTCTAAAATTGCCATATTCTCGATTAAATTCCCGATCTAAATAACGAAACTATAAAAAATATCTATTCTTCCAGCCTGCGGAGGCGGGCTTTGTCTGTGCAAAAGTGATTTCAAAACGATTTCAATCGCCGTCACTCTAGATTTTTTCAGCCCGCGGAGGCGGGCTTTGTTTGTGTAGAAGCGATTTCAATCGCCGTCACTTTTGACAAAAAGCGATTTCAATCGCTGTCATTAATTAAACTTGAGGTCGCACCAAATTTTCGATTCCTTTAACTACCTTAGCAGATAGAATCTTGTCTCCCTGCTTCAGTTTCTCCAAAACTTCTTTTCCTTCAATCATGTAACCAAAAACAGCATACCGACCGTCCAACAGATTCAGGCCAGCGGGCGTGAGTTCAGGTTCAAACAAGAAAAAGAAAAACTGAGAAGAACCGCTGTCGGGTTCAGCTTCCTTGCGCGCCATTGCCACAGTACCGAAAGCAGAAAAAGGCAAAACAGGCTCGTCGCGATAGCGCCCCGCATCTTCTAGAGTAATCCCGTAAATAGGCTCCTTTTCGTCCCTAACGAGGACTTCCAGCGGAACATTCCGGTATTTGCCAGTAGCTGGGTCAATAAAACCCTCTTCCTTGCCTTCGGGGTCTCCCGTTTGCAAAACGTAGGATTCTTCCGATCGAATAAACGGCAAACCGTCATAAAAACCTCGATCGACCAAATCCACAAAATTACCAGCAGTCACAGGCGCGCTGTAGCCGTCAACCACAACAGTAATTTCCCCTTTTTCCGTTTGTACAGCCACAGTAGCGCGCCCTTTCAGTTGAGGCAGATTAGCATACTTGGCCGGCACTTCAAACGGAAACTTTGCCACCATCAACTCTTCGATTTCGCCTACCGAACCCAGGATTGTGGGTTTCAAGTCAATCACTTTTTCCTTGTCTTTAGCCTCAACAGCCTTTTCCAGTTGAGCAATTCCCTCCTTGACTCGTGCAACTAGCACCTCAGCTTCCGGCTTTTTGGCGTCGGGAATACTCTCTAAAAGGTCAGATTCCCGAAGGTTGAGAATCCTGGAAGCCTTGCTGACATCGCTGCTAATGGGCCCCCAACGTTTAGATCGTATGTGGTTGCCAATGTCTTCGAGACTGATTTGCAACTCTCGCACCGTCTGATTGTCAAGAGGTAGAGCGTAGCGCAGCAGCGCCCGGCCGTCGGTAATCGCATTTCCCGCAGGCATACTGCTGCTGGGGCGTTTGGCATGGGAGACTGAACTGAAACTCAGTCCGAGAGTGAACAGCAGGAGTGCTAAAGCGACGGTTTTGACCCAGCGCTTGCACGTATCGATCGAGAAATTAGGCCAATGCAACATAACTTTAACTTTTATTGCCTCTCTTATCTTCCCACAGCGCTGTCGGCCTTCTATCCCTTAAATGCCCTACACTGCTCGCGGCGGAACTTCCTTCCCTTGAGAGCTTTTTAGCTTTCTGTACAGCACTTGCCCCCTTTGAACGGTAAAATAAAATGCCAATTGCTTTTGATGCCGTCAGCTAGAGTGCGGCTTTAACCTGACCCGCTCAAAAACGGATACAATCCCCAGACTCCTGTCGTGGAGGGATCAAAATTTTAGACCAAGGTTCAATCTCCCAAATTCATCTGTGGAGTAAATCTAAAATCTAAAATCTAAAATCTAAAATCGACTGACTGTAGTTCCCCCGTGCCGGCAAGGCGACGGGATTGCCCGCAAAAATTTATATGCTCTCGAGTAACGACTTTCGACCAGGTGTTTCAATTGAATGGAATAACGGCGTGTGGCGGGTTATCGAATTCCTCCACGTCAAGCCAGGAAAAGGCTCAGCTTTTGTGCGGACAAAATTAAAAAATGTCCAAACCGGAAACGTAGTAGAACAAACCTTCCGAGCCGGCGAGACTTTGCCTCAAGCCAACCTCGAAAAGAGCGCCATGCAGCATACCTATAAAGAGGGCGACCAGTTCGTCTTTATGGATATGGAAACTTACGAGGAAAGCCGTCTCACTGCCAAGGAAATAGGCGATCGTGTCAAGTACCTCCATGAAGGGATGGAAGTCAGCATCCTGCGCTGGAACGACCAAATCATGGAAGTGGAACTGCCCAACTCTGTCGTCTTGGAAGTGATGCAAACCGATCCCGGAGTCAAAGGAGATACTGCCACCGGTGGCAGCAAACCCGCCATCCTCTCCACCGGGGCTCAGATTATGGTGCCTCTATTTATTTCCATTGGAGAACGGATTCGGATTGATACTCGTGAAGACAAGTACCTCGGCCGAGAGTAGAAACGACGGAGGAAAAGCGAGTTTTGAGTTTTGAGTTCTGAGTTCTGAGTTCTGAGTTAAAGAACTCAAAATTCAACACTCATCGCTCAAAGCTTAAAAACTATCCCTTTGCCTCCAAAATCGGTGGAGTATCCTAGCTTCGCCGGATTCCCAATTCTCAATTCTCAATTCTCAATTACCCTTGAATCTGCTGTGCAACTAGACTTAAATCAGCTTTGCCAACTGCTAACTGTTTTAGACAAAACTGGCATTTCGGAACTGACGTTAAAAAGTGGGGAGCTTGAACTGACAGTACGCAAAGGCATTCTGGCAAGCTCACCAGACACCGCTGCTGCGCTCCCTGCTGCGGCGACAGTCGCTCCCGCGATCGCGTTGGGCGCTGTTGCTAGCCCCACCTTAGCGTCACCGGATGCTGTTGGCCAAAATTTAGGAGCGGCTCTGGCCGCCGCCCCAGCCCCCGCCCCAGCCGCGGTGCCTGCTGCCGTGTCGGTTCCTGTCGATACCAAATGGGTGCCAATTATCTCGCCGATGGTAGGAACCTTTTATCGCGCTGCTGCTCCCGACGAGCCGCCTTTTGTAAATGTGGGCGATCGCATCAAGGTCAGCCAGACAGTCTGTATTATCGAAGCGATGAAGCTGATGAACGAGATCGATGCTGATGAAGTGTCCGGTCAAGTGATGGAAATTTTAGTTCAAAATGGCGAACCTGTCGAATACGGTCAAGTGTTGATGCGAATTAATCCGGATTGAAAGATTACTTTATTGTTATGGAATAAATGCTAATATTTCGAGATCACTTCTCTCCGGTGAGTTTGATGAAGTCATCCCAGCCTGTCCCGCAAGAGGTTGTGCAACAAGTTGCTGAGTATTTCAGTATTCTGAGCGAGCCAATGCGTTTACGAATTTTGAACTTGCTTCGCGACGGCGAAAAATGCGTGCAAGAGTTGGTGGAAGCTACTCAAACGAGTCAAGCCAATGTTTCTAAGCACCTAAAACTCATGCTCCAAGCTGGTATCCTCACTCGCCGGAGTGAAGGGACTTCAGCCTATTATAAGGTGCAAGACGAGTTAATTTTTGAGCTGTGTAACATGGTGTGCGATCGGCTTGCCACCCGGATCGAACAGCAAGCCCTCCACTTTCGGGCATTTAGCCTGACTACCAAGCACTGAGAATTAGTCATTAGTTAGGAGTCATTAGTTAGGAGTCATTAGTTAGGAGTTATCAATTATCAGTTATCAATCTTTACTCCCTACTGCGAGCATCTCAAGGAGAGCAAAAAGCGTTTTTTAGGAGTGCGAGCATCCTGCACAGTAAAGCCTATATCTAAGCGCGAGTAAGATGCTCGCACGGAGTGTGAAAGCCCTCATTGGGATGCTCCCATCCCTAATCTCTGCCTTCAGACTAATGACTAATCACTGATGACTAATCACTCATAATTCCTAAAGGGGAAAATTTTTGTCAAAACTTTGGCGGGTACTCGGTTGAGCCACCTCCAAACCTTCGCCGCCCAAAAGTTCTAAAGGCTTGCCTTCCACGGAAATCCAAACCGGGGTATTCGGTTTTAAACTCGTAGCCGTATAGATAACTTGCCCTAACCGGCCAGTCATCGAAGTGCTGCCTCCCCCCGAAGTAAATTCGGCCGACAAATCTACATAAACTCCCTCATTCTTGACACTCAAACTCCGGAGTTTTGTCCCCTTAGGAATTTCGCTAGAAACAGTTGCATCCTTCGGCCCGGCCAACAAACTGTTAAAAGCAGCTTGTAAAGTTGCATCAGGCTTGTCAGCTTGTTTGACAGCTACTTTCGTAGGAACTCCCTCAAATTTGCCGTTTGCATCTTTAACCCAGTAAACTTGCACTGTTTGGGCCGCCGTCTGCTGCAAAGGCTTTGGCTGTGGCGACTTTGGGGCCACAGCCTGCGGGACCAGAGCCTGCGGCGTCTGAGCTTGAGGCGTCTGAGCTTGAGGCGTCTGAGCCTGCGGCACCTGAACAGGTGTTGGAAGAGGTACGGGGATAATTACAGCAGGGGATTCCGCAGGACTTGGGGAAAGCGCCGGAGCGGTAGTCGGAGCGGAAGACTGCGTTTCTGCGGTTGGGGAACGGTTCGCCGTCCACCAGGCAATGCCCCCTCCCATCACTAAAGCCAACCCGCAAACACCGGCAATGACTGCTGTGGAGACGCGGCGTACTTCTTGTCCATCTTTCATAATACAAATCCTCCTTAGAGATAGAGCGCTTGACACGGTGAGGAGCTACTCCCGATCGGCTACATTTGTTTTTGCTGAGATTCAGGAACTGGGAACAGCTAAACTGAAACAATCCTGGCATCTTTAACAGCTTAGGAGCTATCTTTAATTTTGACACTCTCCCGCTGAGAAATCAGCTAAAAGTCTGAAGGTAAAATGTGGCAGGCACTTATGCTCTGGCATATCTCAAGTTTAACTGACATTTTATCTAACTCGTAAATTACTATAAATAAGTAATGTTTTGCCAAACATCACAATCGGTAACACGTTGAAAATCTTTAATATTTTTAGTTGCAATAATGACTTGACGACCAGGGTATTTCTCTTTGAGTAGACACCATTGAGCAGCCAGAATGCAGTCTACATCAATGTTCTCCTTGATTTTATTAGATTGACTCAGATATCTTGCTTCAGCCCATAGTTCGGCAGCCTTTTCTAGCACAGCAAAAGTTACTTCTTGAAATTCAATTAAATCTCTCAGGTTGTCTAACTCTTGAACACTTTTGCTTTTAATACGAATGAATTCGCGTCTAACTTCATAATCACAGATATCAGAAACAATTATATACGCACCTTTCGACAATAGGCGTTCAAACCATTTTGTGCATTGATGAATCTCCGTGCCTAGCTTCTCATCTTCAGACAATTTTTCATCAAGAGGTGTAACCAACAAAGCAAGAATATTAGAGTCTAGAATTACAATCACTCTACAATTTCCATCCTTTTGCTTCGCTAATAGTTTCTATTTGTTCAAGTCGTGAATTTGCCCAATCGATTGCAGCTTGGTTCTTCTGAATTTGCAATTCACTACTAAAGATTTGATTTGAATGAGAGTCTATCGAAGGTTGTTTTTCACTTCTTGTTCGGTTTTCTTCGATTTGCCATAATACTGCTCTAGCAGTGTTTTTTAATCCAACTAAAGATGAAAAAACAGATTTGTTATGATTGGCTTTATCCGGTTTTAGGCTAGAATCATTCAAAAATGCCAATGCTATATTCTTAACGTACTCTATTAAGTCTTGTGGGAAGTAGAGAAGATATTCTTCTAAAAGCTCTGATAGTCCCACCATACCCGTGTAGAGAGCTCCATATTGGTGTACTCGATCTATTTCTTCTTCAAACGCAGCCAGCATAATACCCAGAGCTATGATTAATTCCCTAAAGCCATCCAGGTATTTTTCATGAGCTTCAATTTCTTTGAAGGTATCACGTGCTAAAAAGTCACTATATTTTGCTTTAATTTCGCTGAAAAATGGTCTGTATTCAGAATAATAAATATCAGATTTTTGACGTGGATATTTTGCTGCTCTAATCTGTTCTGACACCTCAACAATTTTCAACAGATAATTAAATGATTCTTCTTTAGGAATCCGCGCTTCATCAGATTCAAACAGCTTTTCTAAGGAATGTTTGATTAAACTCAGCTCACCCAACATCACCTCCTCAGTGTTTGACAGCAATGCTCTAATTGAATTTTCTGTAGTGACTGTCATAAGAATGCAACTCCATAAAGAAGGCTTTTATGCTCTATGGGAGCAAAAGAACTACAAGCAGCGTATTCCTTCTATCATGATACATGACAATCTCGTTGAGACTATAATTTTTTCCCAAAACAAAAAGCGCTCCTATTACTAGGAGCGCTTTTTGCAATCTCAAGTTAAAAATTAACCATTGATAGAAGGAGCAACCATTGCAACTGGAGTGGTTTCACCAGCAGCCAAGTCGAGCGGGAAGTTGTGAGCGTTGCGCTCGTGCATGACTTCCATACCCAAGTT
>NZ_JAUBPE010000119.1:0-13762 GCF_036700565.1 Microcoleus pseudofavosus SVA1_A4 | reverse complement strand
TCTTTGAATACAACTTGATATTTACAGTATATCATATTAGTTGATTTGTGTAATTAATTTTGTTGAGCTACTTAGTATGGAACCGATTTCGGCTGGCGGTGGTGAGGGTATCCAGGCAAGTTGTTCGGTAATCGCAACGATATCTTGAGAGTTCTGACAGCGGTTGAGGGTATCAATGGCAATTCCCACCATTGCCTTTAATGCTACTTTTTGTTGGTTAGTTGAGTCGATTAGATAATTGAGGGTTTGTTCGGCTGCAACTGGGTTTTGCTGATAAGCTTTGACGATAAAAGAGTCCATCAAAGGCATCGGTAAGTGAATGATTTGGTCGAAGTACGGCGGGAGACGCCGCAGCCATTTTGCTTCGTCTCCCTCCGGCACGAAACGCAACAGGAAAAACATCCACAGTAATTCTGGAATCCAGAAATAAACCCGCACAGTGCTGAGAATGAACACCACACCGAACGCCACACCCACCGCCACGCCCATCGTCACACCTCCCGCCACACCGGACACCACACCGGACACACCCAACAACACACCCACCGACACACCCAACGCCACACCCAACACCACAACGGACGCCACACCGGACACACCCAACAACACACTCAACAACACACCCAACGCCACACCCAACACCACACTCAACAACATACCCAACGGCATACGGAACTCGAAACCCAACGGCATACAGAACTGGGAACCCAACCGTGCTAAGCAGTTTCCCAAAAACCAGCCTATCAAAACAAGACTGCTTCTCGACCAATTAAATGGTTCGACTGCCAACGAATAAATGATGCCAACTAGCAGTGCAGTTATTGGAGGTACGGCTACTGTCAAAAACCAGACTTGTCCGGCATACCGCCGCAATTTAGGATTAGCCCTAAACTCCGCCCGCATCGTAAAAGGATTAGTATCAGATTTCAAATCAGGGTGAATTTCCCGCACCCACTCCGCCAAAGTAAAAGGTTTAAAGTAAATCCAGTAGAGAAGGCGAAGGCATTCAGCTAGATAATTCCAATTCATATTGCTCCTAACCATCACACCACTTGCCTAGCAGACCACCCAAACTGTTACACAAAAGCTTTTTGAAGGAATCAGAAACAATATCTCCAGGAATTATACCTCGGAAAAACATAATCAGAACAATTATCACAATCAGACCAATTAACCAAGTAGAAATTTCATCGAATTTCAATCCGAAATTTTTAGTTAAATTGCCAATCCAAATTGGCATATCCCAGACTAGCCAGCGCAGCCACTGCAACAACTTCTGAGGGCGCTTTGGTCGAGCTTGCAATTGTAGAACAGTCCTAGCTTGGGATTGAAAATTCTGCTTTGCCCACTTCACACTTTTACTATTTTGTTGTGCTTCCCAGAGATATTTTGCAGCTAATTGCAAACGTACAGGATGCCGTTCTCCCCACTCCAAAGCTAGACGCTGATTTGTTTCAGTTAAAGCTGGTATAGCACCTGCTATTGTTCCTTTAGGCAACTGAACCAATTTTTGAGCTTCGGCTTCTGAAAACTTTTCCAATAACCAGAATGAACCGACGTTGAAAAAAGAAGAGGTCAGTTTATATTTGGTGCGGTAGGAATCAAGAGTTTCTAGAGAGGCTAATACCAACATCAGGGCGCTATTGTTGATTAAGGAATGAAGATTGTCATAAAATCCTTCATCAAATTTTTCGCGATAACTATCCTGAAACAGCGCTTCAAATTTATCTATACATAAGACTGGTAATATTTTCTCTGCCTCACAAAGTCTAATGGCTTTAGCAAAGGTACTGCGCTCCCAATTGGCAGCGGAAAAAGCTGTAACTAAACTCCGCTTCGCTTGAATAACTGGCGCTTTCCTCAACTCTTCAGCAACTGCTTGATAGAAAGTATTTTCAGTTTGGCATTCACCATCTTGAAATGATAAATAAATGACAGCATAAGGGGTGGAAGCGTATTGACCATGATTGCGAATTTGATAAAAACGCCAAAGTAGGGATGACTTGCCAATTTTATGTGGCCCCACAATATTAACGCTGGTTGGCTGTGGGCCTGTCATCTGAGATTGAATAAATTTTAGTTCGTCTTTGCGCCCCACAAAGCAATCGGGGTTTTTCAGCATAGAGGGTGCAGAAAACGGACAGGGAGATGGCGAAGGGGGAGCCATAGAGTTATTTGACTAGAAGAAAAGCGGACTCGTATATTTATGGTACACTATAATTTAGTTTAGTTATGCGAATCCATCCGAGGGCTTGTTGCGATCGCATAATTAAAAAATAATTCCCCACTAACAAAAGAAGTAGCGGGGAAGATTTAAATGTTTTGAGTTGTGAAATAAAGATGCTTCAACTTAAAACTAACGTACTCAAAACTCAAAACTATTTTCGGTTAATCAACCCATCAATCGCGACTGTGAGTAGCTCCATTCGGCAAAATCGCCCCGCTCAAAGCCGCTTCATTTAAATTAGCAACATTTAAACTCGCCCCAATCAAATTAGCCTCCGACAAATTAGTTCCGGTCAAATTCGCCCCTGTCAGAGAACTCAGCAGCAAACCCGCTCCCGACAAATTGGCGTGACTCAAATTCGCCCCCCGCAAATCCGCTTCCAGCAAGCTAGCACCTGACAAATTCGCACCGCTCAAATTAGCTCCCCGCAAAGAAGCTTTGTTCAAATTTGCACCCCTCAAATCGGCATTGTGCAGAATCAAACCATTCAAATTGGCTTTACTGAAATTAGCTCGACTTAAGTCAGCACCGCTCAAATTAGAGCCATTTAGATTAGCGGATTGCAAGTCAGCACCGCTCAAGTCAGCACCGCTCAAATTAGCAGCGCAAATACAAGCCTCCCGCAGACTTGCTTCGCTCAAAGAAGCTCCAACCAAATTGACACCGCTGAGATTTCCGCGATTGATGTAAGCCCGAATTAGAGTTGCTCCGCTCAGGTTCGCCCCGTTCAAGTCTACTTCGCTGAGAATCGCTCTAGTCAGATTTGCTCTGCTTAAATCAACCCCGCTCATAATGGCTCGGCTCAGCGTCGCCCCGCTCAAATTCGCCTCAGTTAGTTTCGAGCCGCTTAGCAAACAAGCTCCTACTAAACTCGCTCCAGTCAGAACAGCTTTGCTCAAGTCAGCCTGAGACAATATTGCTCCGCTGAGATTAGCTCCGCTCAAATCTGCTGCGATCGCCACAGTTCCAGTTAAACTAGAACTGCCGAGGTTAGCTTCAATTAATTTCGCCTTAGATAAATTAGCCCCGCTCAAGTCTGCGCCGTTTAAATTAGCTCCAATTAGTTTGCTTCTAATTAAGTTGGCGCCTTTCAAATTAGCGCTGCTCAAATTTGTTCGACTGAGATTAGCTTCACTCAAATGAGCAGCAATGAGGTTAGCCCCTCGAAAATCTCGTTCCCCGTTTCTATGTCTAGTTAAAAGTTCATCGGCACTTAAAATCTCAGTGAAATTCATAAAAAAATTGAGTGAGTTTCCTTAATTTCTCGATGTTCTATGTTGTCTGAAAGTTTGTACTATCGTGTTGGCCAGTCGGTTTTTTCAACCAATAGTGCCGAGCGTAACAATTGTCAAAACTGGTTGACTCTTAGCATCACCCTGCTAACAAACGTTAAAACTTAGGTTTGTCAGCGCGGCAGTTATGAAGAAACCGAGTTCCTCGCCCCCGCTTGTAAGTTCTGTAAGTCTTATTTTTGCTAGTAGTTAGTTGGTTGATGTTAGTTGTTAATTGTTAGCTGTATTTATGCTAACAATTAACAACTAACTATTAACTTCTAAGCATTTACAAAAATACTGAGAAGTTGTCGATCGATGTTGTCAAGGTCGATCGCATATTTGGGGTATTGCTGGCGGCATCCGCGCCGCATTCTGACCCGAAAAATTGCCGGTACAGGCGATCGAATTTAGTAGTGCAATCAAGAAACAAGATATCGGAGCTTCAACCCCGAATGCCTTCTACATAAATGCCTTCTATCTTCGATCGCGCATGAAAGCAGATCCCGGTCAGCTCAGCTAGTGTCACCTCCCCCCACTGTGCTCCGCGGAGCGTGAAATCCCACAGGAAGGCTGTTTCCCTCTGAGTTCTGAACGGCTCACGGGCGAAGGAAGCAACACGCTATCCCTCGCCTGGGATTTCCCGAAAAAATGACCCGCGAGCCATTTCCGTGCTCCCGCGCTTCTGTGTTTGCTGTTAATGTTTATTCGATCCATGAGCGCTTGCGGTTCTAATTAACAGAACACCCGACACCTGACGCACTCTCGGACATCATAGCTGTTCCTGGGCTTCTCAAATGCTTCGCTGAGGCATTCCCAGAAAAACTGTATTCATGCCGCCGGTGTTGCCAACAGCAATTCGGCTGCGACAGCCAACCAATGACCAGCCTAAGTCTTGCCCGAAGGCTACGACAATATTATTCTAATAGTTGCCGACCACCGCAGACCGTCCTGGGCGCGGGACTGGCTACTTCACCTGTATAAGTTACTGAAACTAGCAGCCCCATAATTAAAGATAGTCGCTCTTTGACTAACCGAGCAATATCTGCTGTAATTTATGTTATCAAATTTGATAATACTGCGGGGTTTGCAATTGAGCAGTAGTGAGTGTTACAGACTTAAAAACCGCAGCGTTTTTTTTGGATGTAAAAATTAAGGGAGGCGATCGAGACGCCGACGCAAAGCCCAGCTCGCCAATCAAAATTAAACTTTTGACAGGTCGCTTTTTTTTAAGTTTCCAGAACAAAACAAAAGCCGGCTTTCCGAGAAAAAGCCGACTTTTGAGATAATTTTATCGGCAAGTCGCGCAAAACGCCTCGCTCGCCCGTGTTAGTTCCATCGCCAGGAACACTCCGAGTGCGCGAGTGCGACTACCCTGTCGGAAGTAGAAACAATACCCAAACAAACTCTGAAGTATTAAATCAGAGGGTGGCGGGTAGTGCCCTGATTGGGGTCGTAAATACCAGCCGTAGTATCAACGCCCGGAGTGCCGGGAGCGCCGTAATCAGCCCGAGCGCTATCGACGCTGGGAGACTCGTAGGTGTTCCAATGCTGAATGCCTCCGCGGCTCAGGATTGTTTCAGCTTTAGCAACTTCTGCTTCGCTACCGTCGATCAGTACCAAGTAATCTCCTCTCGCCACCCGATCGCTGTATGCTTTAGCTTCCTCTTCGGGAATTCCCAAACCGACTAAAGCTCCGATCAAGCTGCCCGCAGCCGCACCCAAAGCTGTACCCGCGAGTGTAGTGGCGATCGCCGTAGCTGAGGCTCCAGCCAGCATAATCGGCCCGATTCCCGGAATTGCCACTAGGCCCAGACCTACCAACAAGCCCGTCAAACCGCCCAAAGTGCCACCTGTGAGTGCGCCCTTGGTCGCCCCTTCATCGGCCTTGTTGTCCGCGCTATCCTGCACGTCAATCCCTGCGATGTCGCCTTTAGAGTCAGCATCCTTAGCGATCACCGAAACCCGATTCATGTCGAAACCAGCAGTTCTAAGCTCTCCCAGCGCGTGTTCCGTCTCGCGGCGGGTTGAAAATACTCCCACGGCGCGCTTGTCGCGGGCGGAAGCTCTGCGGCCGGTGTCTGCCGGCACATCATAAATGCCCCAATCCTGAATACCCCGCACGCTCAGAATGCGTTCGGCTGTGGCAAGTTCGGCATCTGTTCCTTCTACGAATACCAAATATTCTCCGCGCGAGATGCGATCGCTATAAACTTTAGCTTTTGCTTCGGGAACTCCCAAACCGATCAAACCGCCGGCCAAACCGCCCGCTGCGGCCCCAATCGCGCCTCCAACAGCAGTGTCAGCCAGTAGAGTCGCGAGCGCGCCCCCCGCCATCACCGGGCCAACTCCCGGAATCGCGAGCGCCCCAATGCTTCCGAGCAACCCAATCAAACCGCCCGTCACGACTCCCGCTGTCGCGCCTGCTTTTGCGCCGCCGCCCACTTTTTCGTCGGTACTCTTACCAGCGCTAGCGCCCGCAATTTCGCTGCGATCGAGATTTTCCCCAACTACCGAAACTTTATTCATCGGAAACCCGCTACTTTGCAGTTCGATCAGGGCTAGTTCCGTATCTCGGTAATTAGAAAATGATCCTACAGCTCGCTTGTTTTGACCTAAAGCCATTTTTTTCTCCTTCAAAATAAATTACTTTTACACAACCACAGAATTTATGCTCTGCTTGCTGCAATCAATCACATTTAGTCATTTTTTCCCAACAATTTTCATCGGTCGCTGGGAATAACCTCTGTCTCTATCTTCAGGCTGGTTTCCCACTAATTCTCACGAATTGGAAATCGGAAATTGGGAAGGGGAAATTGCAGGTAGTGCGCGAGTGCGTGAATTTTAAATTTTAAACTTTTTAACTTAAAACCCCGCTAGCCGCGGAGAGTCACGTAAGCGTTGCGCTCCAAAAGCAATATTACAATGCCCAACTTTCCCTTTTCCTTGTTCCTTCTTTCCCTCTTCCTTCTAATCTATGGTTTGCTGCTAGGCGATGCGGCTGCAGCGGGGGCGACAACAGCCGTCACATTCACCGTTTTGACACCCTTAATCTCTTTAGCTAGCGGCTCAATTTTAGCTAAATCAGTTTGATTTGGAACTGTGCCGCCTACGGTGACAGCCCCGTCTTTTGCCTCAACAGTTAGCTGACCTTTAGTGATGTTTACTTCCAACTTGGAGCGAACTTCACTTTTGAGGTCGCCATCGGCTCTCATTGCATCGCCGCCAGTCACATTGTTGCGCTGTTCTCTGGCCCTGATATCAGAATTTGCTTGGTTTTTGCGAATATCGCTAGTGGCGTCACCCTGAGTTTTTTGAACTGTCTCGGCTGGGGGCGGGGTGGTGGTATTTTCTGTGGTAGAATTAGGAGCATCAGCGCTAGTTTTAGCCCCTTCGGTGCAAGCAGCAGCTCCAAATAATAAAAGGCCGCTGAGGAGAATTGGTGTTAGTTTGTTCATAATATGTTAATACCCTCCGGGTAAGCTTTTGACGATCCAGACTTAGTTGACCCAGATGGATCGAGACAGAATCTTTGTTTGTGCTTTCTGTGATTTAAAAATCATTATTTTAATAATATAACTTTCACGAAGTATCTACATCGCTCCACGGGTGTAAAATTTATCTATGCCGTTAGATAGAGTACAAAAAACAAAATAAGGTCTTGAGTCAAATTTAACTTAATTTAGTTCTGAGCGTATTATTCCTCAGAAACCCGGTTGATGCCGACATTTTTGGTGTCCAAAGCCAATATTTTCGTAGAAACCAAGTTCAAGAGCGTAATTTTCTTAATAAATTCGATCGCCACTCCCAACTAATTTTTCCCTCGAACCTCGAACCTCGGACTTCTTCCCTCAACATCCATCCGTTAAATCTCACATCTTGCACCATTCTCAAGAACGGGCAAGATGCGCGTTCCACAAAAGATAAATTTTCTTGTGGAACAGGCATCTTGCCTGTTCATAAAAGCCTAATTGAGAATGGTGCAACATATGAGTTAAATCCGTTAAATCCCCTACACTGCTCCTTGCCGAACTTCCTGCTTCAAAACAAACGAAAAGAGTCGAGAAATTTTTGAGCGTTTTCTGGTTCGGGGGTAGTGACAACCAGCCCGTAAACGCGCGTTTCCACCAAAAAAACTTGACCTACACCTACAGGTTCAGTCGGGGAAAGCGGCTGAAACTCAAACTCTTTTCCCGGATAGCCTCCTAGGGAAATATCCCGCACTTGCAGCAATTTAGCATTCGCCCCCACGACAAAGAAATCAACGGCATTATTTAAAGTAATTTTAATATTATTGTTGCTTTGCCGGAAATCTAGGTCAAAGTATTGAAGTAAATAACTTTCTTTGTTTTTTAAGACCGACCTGTATGTATGAGCGGTAATTTGAGTTGAAAAAGTTTCAGAATTCATTTTGGGAGTTCCCGGCATATCGATCGCAAACTGACCCATCGCCGAGCAAAATGGCTGCCACTCCGGCGCCTGAAGAGCGGCCCGCAGCGGGGCTGGTTGAGATGCAGCGGGACTGGCAAACTTGACAGGCGAGACAAGTAATGTAGCAGCAACTAGGAATAAATTCAGCAATTTCATTTTTATAAAAATTATATTAGCCCGATCGATCTGCGTTAGCCTAGAAATATATCCGCAAAGGGGGGATTTATGCTGAATATTATATTTACTCAACGGCGAGGCAACTCGATCGGGCGATCGCAAGCTAAAACCAGTAAAACCAACAAAACCAATATACTCGCTGCTGTAAATACTTGGCTGGCTGTGTGTCTGCTGGCTGCTGTCACAGCTTGTGCAAACAGCCCCAACAGCAAGGCACTCGAAGAATCTTTAGCCGCCGATCCAAAATTACAACAAAATCCAGTGGTTTTATCTTCCGGGCCACCAGCTACAGCCGTTGAAACAAACTCTACCGCCAAACTTCCTCCCGATTTCCCGACAGAGATTCCACTCTATCCTAATGCTCAGTTAATTGAAGTTGGCGGGCCAACCGATCCGTCGCAAAAAAATGTGCGGCTGCGCTGGGAAAGCACCGATCCGGTTAATTCTGTTCAGAACTTTTATTTTACAGAGTTTGGGCGCAGCAACTGGGAAATAGTCAGCCGCCCAACCGCCGAGGGACAAGGTTCTTTAGTAGCAACCCGAGATAATTTGCGGGTAACAGTGTCGCTTTCTCCTACTCAGAAAGTAGGGGGTTCTACAGAATTTGCGATCGACTACAGCAAAGACAGTTCAGAAATTGCCGCCAGTCCTCAACCTAATAATTCCGAGTCTACCGCATCTCCAACACCTTCACCAACCCCATCTAATTCAGAGGAAACTACTCCAACGCCATCCGCCTCGCCAAAATCAGCAAAAGTTAGCCAACTAGATACCCAAATTCCTCAACAGTTGCGGCAGTATGTGGCAGATTTGACCGCGTTGGAGGTGCTGAAAGTGCGAACGACAGAAAATGCTAATTTAGAAACTGCCAGCACTTTACCCAAACCCAACAAAATTGTCACTCGCCGCGAATACGCCCGCTGGTTAGTAGCAGCTAACAATCAGATTTATGCTAGCCGTCAAGCCAAACAAATTAGATTAGCAGTAGACTCTAGCGAACCGGCTTTTTCTGACGTACCCAAAACAGACCCTGATTTTTCAGCAATTCAAGGTTTAGCAGAAGCCGGCTTAATTCCCAGTGCGCTTTCAGGAGAAACTAAAGATGTGAAATTTCGCCCCGATGCACCTGTAACTCGCGAAACAATGATTCTCTGGAAAGTGCCATTAGATACTCGTCAAGTTTTGCCAACAGCTAACATTGACGGAGTGAAAGAAAAATGGGGTTTTCAAGATGCCTCTAAGATTGATTCCCAGGCCTCGCGGGCAATTTTAGCTGATTTTAACAATGGAGATTTGGCGAATATTCGCCGCGTTTTTGGTTTTACTACTCTGTTTCAGCCGAAGAAATCTGTGACTCGCGCCGAAGCTGCTGCTAGTTTGTGGTATTTTGGCGTTCAAGATCAGGGATTGTCGGCTAAAGATGCCCTCGAAGCAAAGTCTCAACCTGCTCAATAGAGTTGTTTGGGGTGGTTAAAAGTGGTGAACAAAGCATCTATTTACCAATACCCAAGAAACCTGGTTTTTTATCTGTAAAAAAACCAGGTTTCTGCGTCCAAGACTGACGAAATTTTACCAATTTTTGACCAATCTGCGCGCGATCGCCCGCAACAAAAATTTCAGCTTGGATTTCTAGGATTTCTGTGAATATGATATCAAATCCGGTAACACCGGAATGATATAAACGCAGGACACGGCGCCGTGTCCTGATTGTGGGTAATATAATTCCCATGCTACCGGATTTGATATGACTTACCCAGAAACCGAGTTTTATCTACAAAAATGTGCAGTAAAACGCGAGGGACATCGGTTGAAAAACCCCGCTTCTTGAATCCCTCTGCGCTCCTTCATCGTAAAAAATCCTTTCAAACACTATACATCCGCCTCTACGGGATAGATTTTTTTCCTTAGTCTTAATTTTTGTATCCTTCCACACAACCGCTGCATTTTGCTGGCAAATTTTGTACGTATTTTAACTAACACTTTTCAAAACTCTCAGTATGATTCCGGATGTGGTAGCGGCCTTAAGGATAAATGAAAAAGAGTGTTTGAGCTCTAGGAGAGCGTTTTTCAATGTACAATATTAACCTATTTACCCCGCAAGACATAGCGAAATGCAGCTTAGTCCTGCGCCAGTTCGGTAGAAATACTGCTAGTATGGAAGCCAGCAGCCAGAAGATTGTTAAATATATTTACCAACATTTTTGCGATTCGCAAACGGGAGAAAACACCTGCGTTTCGGTGCGTTTGTTCAAAACTCACCCCTACGGCGAATTAGAAGACTCATTGCAACAATCCGCCCGCTGCTTGATGAAGGGCAATTCCCCCGCCGCCGACATGAAATGCTGGACTCTGCTAGCAGCAGCAGGCACAGAACCGCAGTGGAATTCTCGGCACACAGCAGCAAAAAATCCAGCTATTCCATTAGTTAGCGCAAAATTAGTGGCTCAAATGCCGGCGATTTCGGAAATAATCCGGCAGTTCGGTTTAGATATTCCTACATTCCTCGGAATCGAGCCAGAAAGATTCCTGCAATTAGAGCCTGCAGTATTAAATATTTTTCACGTACCAGAGGCAAAAGGCAGCCCCTTTATTCCCGAACAAGATTCCTTAATTATCCCCTACCAAGTCAAGTCTGTCTTGGGATTTGGAGGACTTCTGCGGTCGGGAAGTTTGTTTGCTGTAGTGATGTTCCTGAAAGTTAAAATTCCCAAAAGCAGGGCAGAAATGTTTAAAAATTTGGCACTGAGTGTCAAAACAGTCCTGTCGCTTTCCGACGAAAAACTTGTCTTTAATTCGTCAAAAAATGCTGTAGATTTTGTGAAAAATAACAATTTTTATGACACCCAATTCCTGGAATATCAAGTTGCGAATCTGATTCAATTGCTGGATTTTTCGGAACAGGAAATGTTCAGGCAAGCAGCTCGTTTTCAACGGACAATTGACAAGTTGCAGCGTGAAATTGCCGATCGCAAAAACAAGGAACAAGCTTTGCAAACAAGTCAAGATAAATTCACAGGTCTCCTCAATATTGCCGAAGATGCTATTGTTCGCGTCGCAGAAAATCAAGGAATTCAGCGTTTCAATCAAGGCGAAGAACAGATTTAACCCAAGCTATGTGTTTAGCAACCCGGTTTTTTTTGAGAAACCGGGTTGCTTGGTGCTGTGTTTCTTGACTGCATTGAGAAGTGTCGAAAATTATATTATGCCGATCGCACAACCGCGATAAAATTGGTTTGTAGTGAGGAGTTCAGCGGGTTCTAGATGCTAAGATCGAGCCGTACCATTTATCTATTGGTATTTGCTTTCCGATCCGAAATCCTAAGTTTTCAATAACTTGTCGGGTTTCGGCGTGAGTGTGACCAGACCACAAGTGATATTCTAAAGAAAGGTTTTGCACGAGTTGCCAAGTATCTCGATCTTCAAATAACAGCCATTCTGCACCTTCGCAGTCTACTTTGGCTAAATCGACGCTGCCGCCAATTCGCTCGATCGCCCTTTTCAACGATACCATCGGTATGTCGCCGCTTTCGCTGACGCGCGATCGACTTTTTCCCGATACTTCCCGAATGTCGAGGACTACTTTACCATCTCGGTCTCCTACAGCTTCCATAAAATATGTAAAATTTGCGATTTGAGATTGATGTTTGAGGTAATTTTCCAGGTAGGGATTAGGTTCGTAGGCGTGAATCACGGCCTGGGGAAATCTGTTTCTGGCAGAAATCGGAAATAACCCGACATGGGCTCCAATATCAATAATTGTCATCAGCGATTCAGATAATTGTTCGACTCCGTAGCAGTCGTCTAAAAGCACTTCTATAAATTCTCCGTCCATGCCTTTCTCGGAAGGCACGTTTACTTGATGCCGCTTTCCTTGCACAATTAATTGTTCGGGCAATTGAAAGCTAGCAACTCTGTTAAATTTTATCCCTAACTTTTTAGCTCTAATTTTGCGCTGCATCAGTTGCTGAAGTTTATGGAAAAGCATAGGGGGAAATTATGTTCTTATTGTATAAAAAATTAGCTGATGGAAATGCCTCTAGGTACTAACTCACATTTTGCAATGCTCGGAAACCCGGTTTAGGGCTGCGGGTTCAACCTGAAAGGCGAGATTTTTAGTTCACGGGTGACAACCAGAGTCAGAACATAGATAGAATCAATGACATAGCCCTCATACCCCTCTGAAAAAATGGTAGTTTGTTACGCCTGATTCTCATTAATTCAATAATAATATCTTGACTTGCATTCCATCCCAACCACCCAGCATTGACCATATAATCCAATCCAAAAACTACTGTGCCGCCCGAGCGAGCGCCCATATTCAGTTAACCTACCCACATATTTTTGAATTCCCATCGTCTGAATTTTTTGCCTGTGTAAGAGTGCAACTATAGGCAATGGCTATCAGTAATATCAAACTGATTATTAGCATGACTCTTCTCGCTTGTTATAATTACCTGTCTGACAATCTTTAAACATTGCTTCAATTCCACTCCGACATTTGAAAGTATCGATAGACTGCTTTAACTCGCCTAAATTAGTCACAAGATACCAACGCAACATCATCCTGTTTTCCGCGATATTTGCGTCGCCAATAAGCAGCAATATCACAAGTGACAAATCCTTTTTGTTTGGTAAGTTTTACATGAGACAAATAAAAGCTTTCCCCTGGCAGTAACCCAGGGTCAGATAACAGGATGTAATCAGAATTGTTTTCTTGTATAGCAGTCCTAAATCAGTCGCAAAATCGATCGAGATCAGAATCCTTGTAGTGCGAGCATCTTGCTCGCGTACTATTTTTCAAATCATTTAGGATTGCTATATATACCGCCCTTGTTTCACCCGTCAAATAAACTTCACTTTCTTCTGGCAGAGCCAGTCTGCCAGCTTGATGCTACCAAATTCTCCCTCGCCTAAAATGATAATTTTGTAATCTGACAGTAATTCTCAAACAGGAGTGATTAGAGCTTTTTCTTCGCAAATATTACTACTTCCTTTTTGATCCAGAAGTATCCAGTATAATGGGATACTTCTTTTCTCCCATATCAAGCGAGCGCATAAATACATTTTGCGCTCGCCCGAAGAGTGCGCTCGCTCGCTAGTTTCAAAGGTTTAGACTTTTTAAACTTTGCTTGTAAATTTTTTTGACCAACGGAAACCATAGACTTTCAATGTTCAGGCAATCCAATTTGAGAAATCTTTGCCAGCTGCGCCTCCGGCTCTCAAATTGAATCGGATCAGGCATGGACGGTGGCCAGTAATTCGATATTAACTTGTTTTTGGCTCTGCAACAGATAGACTAAAATTTTTAGAGTCAGGTATTCTGCTGGTTTAAGTTGTTTTTGTAGATGAATTTGGTAAAATTGAGGGAACATTATTGCTAGATGGGCCACGATAGAATTTCGACCCCATCTTTTTTTAACTTAAGTCAGGTAAATCTGCCACAGGCGGGGCTTTTGACTCTTGTTGTCACCCCGTGAAGTAATTGCCCTCAACGCCCAAAACCAATAATCTGATTTTTGTTCGAGATCCCGAAAAATTAACGGTACAACAGGCTGTCCCATGCCAATAATTCTTTGATAAGGAATGAAAAATAAATAAGTTGATGAGTTATCGGTTATAATGAAAAAAGTGTGAGATAACAATTTTCACTCCTACA